>NZ_CP058561.1:937679-1250238 GCF_018141425.1 Vallitalea guaymasensis | reverse complement strand
AATGCTTACAATAAAGAAGGCGAAAAAGGTGAGATTGAGAAATATCCATTTGTTGCAGCTTTTTCAAAAGCTGGTACTAAAGACCTTTCTTTATCCCCTGTATATTCTCCAGGAATATTTTGGGAACATGTATCAACTTACTTCAATATGAGAGAGGGTAGTTTGATGGCACTTGCTGCGGCAAGTGAAAGCAAGGCATATCTTGAAGTTGATAATATTCTTGTAAATAAAGCTTTGCCATTGGATAAATCAAATCAAGCAGAAAATCAACTTCTTAGTCTAGTTAGAGAAATTGAGTCCTATACCCAAGAGGATGCAGGAGTCAGATTTAATTACTTTGATAAGAGATTCAGTGAAAGAGAAAATAAAATAAGTATGGTAATGAAAATTATTCAGAACATGTCTTATAGGATTATGGAATTGAATATTGAAAATGCTATTAGAGATTTTGGTATTGTTCCAAAGGAAACCTACCTAGCCATGTCAGGTGGATTTGCCTTGAATTGTCCATGTAATACATATTTAATGGATAAATATCATTTTAAAGGTTTTCTAGCGCCACCTTGTGTCAGTGATAGTGGTATGGCATTAGGGATTGGACTTAATGCATTTAATTGTAAGACAGATGGAGAGTTTAATTTCAAATTAGAATCAGCCTATTATGGAGAAAGTGACAGCCTGGAAAAGTTTCTTGATAATAATGAATTTGAACACTTCATTCATTCAATAGATCCATTTAATGAAGAGCAAGGAGCCATGGATTTGATTAAGGAGCCAATAATATGGTTTGATGGTCATTCAGAAATCGGACCTCGTGCATTAGGAGGGCGAAGTATACTAGGTGACCCAAGAAAACAAGCGACAAAGGACACCTTGAATATTATTAAAAAGCGACAATGGTGGAGACCTGTTGCACCTATTGTATTAAAAGAGCATGTTAAAGATTGGTTTGAGAATAATTATGAATCACCCTATATGTTGCATACTCTCAAAATTAAAGAAGAAAGAATTAATGAGGTTATAGCTATTGCTCATTCTAATGGTACAGCAAGATTACAAACTATAGATAAGGATACGAAGCAGTCAAGATTGTATCAGTTGATGGAAGCGTATCATAGAATCACAGGAGTTCCTATAATATGCAATACTTCTCTAAATGATAAGGGAGAGCCAATAATCAACCAAATAGATGAAGCTTTTAACTTTGCTCTAAGGAAGAATATTAATATTATATACGTTAATGGTCATCGTATCCAATTGAAAAACCATGAGAACTATGTGGAATCAAAACCTTTACGTAGGAAGTTGAACATAGGTATATGGAAGAATGAAGAAGAGTACCAAGAATTATATCATAAATATAACCCTCATAATATTGACGATAAATTATTCATGACTGGGATAATGTGGGGATTGCCATATGATAGGCTTATGGATGGTGACAACAAGCTTGATGCTTTACAACGTGTTATAGAAATAAAAATGTATATAAGTAAAGTAGGTATTCTTAGAAGGAAAAAAATTGATATGTTGTATAACTTTTTCAGTCAAATGAAAAATAAGGAATTGATATTTAATGAAGAAAAAGAATGCGTCTAAAATAATGATAAGAGAGAAGGGGAAACAAATGAATAAAGATATGAAAAACGGCTATTATCTATCTGCATATGTTGAAATTGATCAGCTAGGAAATATATATCGTTTTGCTCATAGACATGATCAAAGTATCGCATTATGGAAGGTACAAGAAAATAAAGTAGAGCTTATTCATTATTGGGAACTTGAACGATTAAGTGGAGTTAAAAAGCATCAATATTGTTTTTATGATAAAAATCAATTCTATGATCTGATGAATCATTTATTAGGTTCATTTGGGTTAAGTACAGATGACATAATAGAAGTATGGGGAACGCCAGAGTTAGGTGATAGTGAAAGCTACATGTCTTTAGGGCGTTATCCAGAGTTCTCATATCATACAATGTGTCATCTATCCTCTTGTCTATTCATGGATACTAATATATACCATAACGAAAAAATATTAGGATTTTCTGTAGATGGAGGTTCGGATATTGTATCTGATACAGAAGCCTATAAACGCTTTCCTTTTGTAGGATGTTTGACAGACTATAAAAATGGTCAGTTTGCATTGGAATCCGTATGCTCACCTGCTATTTTGTGGGATTATATGAGCTCTCATTTCACTATGAGAGAGGGAAGCTTGATGGCTCTAGCTAGTGCAAGTAAAAGTACTGCTTATTATGATATGGAAGATATACTTCTAAATAGTAATATAAAAGTAGAAGAAAATGTATACAATAAAATTCTTGAGCTAATAGAATTTGTGGATAATCTAACCCAAGAGGATGAAGGTGTAAAATTTAATTATTTTGATCCAAGATTTAGTGAGCACGAGAACAGAATCAGTATGGTCATGAAGATAATAGAAGAAATGTCTAAGCACATCATGGAACATAATATAGAATTTTTTATAGAAAAATATGGTATTGATACAAAAGAAGTTTATCTAGCTGTAGCTGGAGGATTCGCTCTTAACTGCCCTTGTAATACCCATTTAATGAACAAGTATCAGTTCAAAGGATTTATTGCACCACCATGTGTAAGTGATAGTGGTATGGCACTGGGTATTGGTTTATATGTATTCTATGATAGGATGAATGGAGAATTTGACTTTGCTTTACAGGATGCTTATTGGGGAGATCAGAATGATTTAAGTAAATTCCAGAAGGAAGACTATAGTCAGTTCATAAAAAGTGTAAGTGAATTCGATCCAAAGCAGGCAGCTATGGATATTATAGAACATCCTATAGTATGGATTGAAAATGGTGCCGAGATTGGACCTAGAGCACTAGGCTCAAGAAGTCTGTTGGGTGATCCTAGAAAGATGGAAACAAAAGATGTGCTTAATCATATTAAAAAAAGACAATGGTGGAGACCTGTTGCACCTATTGTTATTAAAGATAAGATCAGTGAATGGTTTGAGGACGAATTCGAATCACCATTTATGTTACATGCATCCAAGATTCGAGAAGACAAGGATAAGGAAGTTATTGCTATTGTTCACGAGGATAGAACAGCAAGACTCCAAAGTATAGATAAAAACACTAGACAGAAAAAAATATATCAAGTAATGGAAAGCTTTAATGAAATAACTGGAGTTCCAATTATTTGTAATACCTCATTAAATGATAAAGGTGAACCTATTATAAATAATATTGATCAAGCAATTAATTTTGCACTTAGGAAAAATATTCCTATCATGTATATTGACGGAAAGCGTTTTGAATTGATGAACCACCAATCATACGATAAGAAGTTTCCATTGAAAAGAAACATAAGTCTAAAAATGTGGGAAGATAAAGACGAATATGAGCAGCTAGTGAAGAAATTCAATCCAAATGAACTCTCTGTAAGGGCTTTATTCTATTATATTCATTTGAAGATAAATGATATTGACCTGTTACAAGATAAAAGAGAGTGCAAGAAGTTAGAGATTAAATCAATGATGTATTTCAATGGATTATCACCATTCTCAAAAGCTGAATTAAGTAGATTATTTAATGACAATATGTATTATAAACAATTGGAGGAGGAGTTCAACGCATGAATATAGGTATTATAGGTGCAGGAGTCATGGGCAGAGGTGTTGCGTTAGCTTATGCTCAATATGGTCATAATATTGTTTTGGTAGATATAGAAGAAAATGTACTGGAAGAAGCTAAGAAACAGATAATTAGAGATTATCGTTTTCAAGGTATGTATGGGAAAAAGTGTGAGGATACGATCCAAAATATCCTTGGGCGTATAACGTTTACTACTCAGCTTGAGAACGTTGAGATGTGTGAATATATTATTGAGAATGTTACTGAAAATTGGGAGATAAAAAAGAATGTATATTTGCAGTTAAATAAAATATGTAATGAAAATACAATCTATGCTGTTAATACCTCCTGCTTTTCCATTACTCGAGTAGGTGCTCTCATGGATAAACCAGAAAATGTAATAGGATCTCACTATATGAATCCGGCACATATTAAATCAACTGTAGAAGTAATAAAAGGGTATCACACATCAGAGAAGACAATAGACACGACACTTGAATTATTAAAAACAATTGAGAAAGAAGGCGTTGTAGTAAATGATCTTCCAGGATTCGTATCCAATCGTGTATTGATGCTAACCGTTAACGAAGCAATCTATTTGGTACACGAGGGAGTGGCAGAAGCAAAAGATGTAGATAAGATATTCAAGCAATGCTTTGGACACAAAATGGGACCATTAGAGACAGCAGATTTGATTGGTCTTGATACAATTTTATTTTCTGTAGAAGTATTATATGAAAGCTACTGTGACAGTAAATATAGACCATGCCCATTATTGAAAAAAATGGTCAATGCTGGATTACTTGGTAGAAAAAGCGGTCAAGGGTTCTATGCCTACAATTATTGAAAAGGAGAATGAAAGATGAATAGAGAGGATATCAGTAAAAAATTAAAAGCTTTTTTATGCAAATTCTTTGGTAAGAAAAATGTAGAGACATTAGGTGATGATGATGATTTCTTTGATTTAGGGTTCGTTAATTCTTTGTTTGCTATGCAGCTAATTACATTTATCGAAACAGAATTTGATGTAGCTATTGATGTAGTGGAATTGAATATGGATAACTTTAATACTCTAAATAAGATTGTCAATATTATTGAAAGTAAAATGAAATAACTTAGTAGGAGGGAGTCGTGTTACATGTCCGATAAAAATAAAAAAATAAAGTGCGTCGTATGGGATCTTGATAATACTATGTGGGATGGAGTCCTCATTGAAGATAAGGAAGTGACATTAAGAAGTGATGTCCTTGATATTATCAAAGAGCTTGATCATAGAGGTATTCTTCAATCAATATCAAGTAAAAACAACTATGAAGATGCTATAGATAAATTAGATGAATTCGGAATAAAAGATTATTTTTTATACCCTCAAATAAGCTGGAGTAGTAAATCTCAAGCTGTAAAAGAAATTATTAGTTGCTTGAATATTGGTGCTAATACAATTGCTTTTATTGATGACCAGGATTTTGAACGAGATGAAGTAAAGAGTGTTATTCCAGAGGTTACGTGTTTTGATGCTGATGAAATAACAAATATTCTTGATAAGGATATTTTCATCCCTGATTTTATTACAAAGGACTCAATGAGAAGAAGAGAGATGTACATAGCGGATTATCATAGAAAAAAAGTTGAAGAGACGTATCAAGGACCACAGGAAGATTTTTTAGCATCCTTAGATATGAAAATTAGTATTCAGTATGCAAAAGATGAAGATCTGGATCGTGTAATAGAACTAACAGAAAGAACAAATCAATTAAATACAACGGGTTATACCTATTCCTATGAAGAATTAAAACTTATGCAGGATTCTGATACTCACAAATTGTTAATCATTGGACTAGACGATAAATATGGAACCTATGGAAAAATAGGTATTATTTTAATTGACACAAGTAATGAACGATGGGTATTGGAATTGTTCATCATGTCCTGTAGAGTCATGTCCAGAGGGATTGGAACTATTTTACTTAATTATATTATGGATATGGCTCAGACAGCTAATAGAGAATTATACGCTAAGTTTATTCAAACAGAAAAGAATAAGATGATGCAGCTTACATACAATTTGGCGGGATTTAAAGTGTTTGAGAAAAAAGAGAATTTTATTCTTATGAAAAATGACTTAAGTAGGATACAAAAGATACCAGAGTATGTCACATTGATTTCAGATCTTCCTGAATATGAAGAGGATGAGAGAAGGAGGATATATGGATAAAATAGCATTAGTATTTCCAGGTCAAGGTGCCCAGTATGTAGGGATGGGAGAATCTTTTTATAATAATTATTTAATATGTAGGCAGACATACGAAGAAGCCAGTGATATATCCGGAGTAGATGTAGCAAAGCTATGCTTCAAAAGTAGTCTAGGGACGCTTAGCAAAATGAACAATATGCAATTGGCTGTAACAACAACTTGTGTTGCAATTGCTCGTGCCTATTTCTATGAGTATGGAATGACCCCACAATTCTGTGCAGGACATAGTGTAGGTGAAATATCAGCATTCATTACCTCAGGTGCTGTTCGCTTCTCAGATGGTATCAAGATACTAATGAAGCGGGGAGAATTGTTGGAGGATGTATATAAACAGAATATAGGAACTATGTTGATTGCTGAAGAGGTGGATTATAAAACTGTTGAAAGTTTAATTGAGGACTCTAAATTAAATAAGGATGTCTATATTTCCTGTGAGAGTTCCCATAATCAGATACTCATCAGTGGAACGAATGAAGGTATTGAAATAATGCAGGAAAAGCTTCTTGATAGCGATGCAAGGATTACACCACTTATTACAAGTACCCCAATGCATTGTCCTTTAATGGGAAGCATACAGAAAAAATTTTATGACTACCTTCTTGAATTTGAATACTACCCATTTAGAATACCTGTAATTACAAATTTACATGGTAGACCTTTTAGTGATCCAGAACTTATTCCAGAGGTTATGTCAAAGCATCTTACTCATCCGGTTCAGTGGAAGAATATTATTGAATGTATGGATAAATATGGTGTGTCCATTGCCTTAGAAATGGGACCTAAGAATTTGGTAACAAATCTTATTGAAAACATAGCACCTGAAATGACAGCCTATTGTTTTGGTAAGAAAATGGATAGAAAATATTTTCATGAGAACTTTCTTGGAGATGAGAATTACAAAAAGGATATTCCAGAATTTATGAGTCGTTGTTTAGGTATTGCAGTGGCTACCCAAAATGCTAATACATCTAATGAAAATTACCAAAAAGGAGTAGTTGATAATTATAACAATATCAAAAAGCTCCATAAAGATATAACTGATAGTCATAGGAAGATTCTGAAAACAGATATGGAAATGGCAATCCAATATTTAGAGAATATATTGAAGGCAAAAAATGTACCAGAGAGAGAACGAAGAAGCTGGATAAAACAATTATTGGATGAAACAAGTAATTATTATTTGTTGGAAGAATATTATGCTTAATCTAACAGATGTATTTAATGTGGGAAAGGATTGGTTACTATGATACTATACTGCGTTCCACATGCTGGTAGTTCCGCACTCAACTATTATCAATGGAAGCTGCTTATGAATGATAATATAAAAATTGTTCCTCTAGAACTGGCAGGGAGAGGAGCTAAGTCTGAACAAGCCTTATATAAATGTTTTGATGAGGCCGTTGATGATTTGGTAGAAGAGATTATTAACAATCAATCAGATGAGAAATATGCTTTATTCGGGCATAGTTTGGGTTGTTGGTTAGTTTATCATGTGTACTTTCGATTAATTAAGAAAGGGATGGAGCCACCAGTACATATATTTTTTTCAGGTAGGTGGTCTCCATTAACGAAGAAAGAGGAACTTAAATACAGAGATATGACAGATGGAGAGTTCATGAATAGAATTAGAGAGATTGGTGGAACAAGTGAAAAAATAATTAATTCACCAGAATTTGTAGACAAGTATCTTCAAATATTCAGGAGTGATTTCGCCATTATTGAGAGCTATGAAAATCCTGCAGAAAATGAATTAATTGAAAGTGATATTACTGTATTAAGTGGAACACAAGATAATTCTATTAAAAATTCAGAACTGCTTGAATGGCGAAAGACTACTAGTGGGATGTGTACTATATGCAAGGTTAATGGAGGTCATTTCTTTCATCTTGAGAATATGCAAGATACCATTAACATAATAGAAAGTAAATTAGAAGTTATTTAAACAGCAATCAGGAATAGAAAACGGAAAGGGGGAAATATTATGGAAAAAGTAAAAGAGTTACTCTATGAGCTAAGAAAAGAAAAAGAAAAAGGAGTATACTTTGTTCATTCACATGAGAATGTTAACTTTGCTTCCTATTATGATTTATTTAGACAAGGGCTATGGATGAAGAATTATCTATATGAAAGAGGTATTAGACCAAAAGATGAAGTTATTATATCAATGGATAATTCAGAGTGGTTCTATATTACATTTTGGGCATGTATATTAGGGGATTTCATTGCTGTTCCATTAAGTGTCAGTAATGATGAACTCAGTAAACTGAGTGGTGCTCTAGAGATTTGCAGTAATTCTGTTCTTGTTACAGATAATGAATCACTGTGGAAAGAAATCAGTGAATCTGATTTAGCACTAAAAAATAGTGTATTCTGGAATGAAGAAATGACAATAAGTCTGGATGAAATGTTTTTAGAACCAGTCACAGAAATAGATGATTTAGTTCTATCTAAAGAAGAGAGTGGTTTGGATATAGCTTATATTCAATTTTCATCAGGTTCAACTAAAGACCTAAAAGGAGTGGGGATAACAAATCAAGGAATTATAACAAATGTTGATGATATTCTATCATCTCGACATATTTATGGAGAAGAAGTATTCGTTACATGGATTCCTTCATACCACAATTTTGGATTATTTTTTAATATATTTCTACCTATCAGGCATAATTGTGATGCCCATATCATTGACACGCAATATGTGGTAAAAGATCCAGCATTCTATTTGGATTACTGTAATAAAGTAAGAGGAACCGTTACATCTGGCACTAATTTCTATCTTAATTTTATTATTAAACTATTACAAGAAAAAGGAGTTAAAGATGAGTGGGATTTCTCTAGTATACATTCAATGTTCTTAGGAGCAGAACCTATATCCATCAATTTATGTAATGAATTTGCCAAGTACATGAAAGAATGTAATTTCCAGCGTAAAGTATTATCTCCATCATATGGATTAACAGAAGGTACTTTGGGTGTTTCTGTTACTACAGATGATGATTTTATAAAGAAAATATCCGTTAATAAAGAGAGTATGAGTATTGGTCATACCTTAGAGATAGTTTCGGATGATGATCCCATGGCTTCAGAAATAATTAGTGTAGGAAAGCCTCTTCCTGCCTTCAAGTTGAAGATAGTTGATCTAGAAGGTAATACATTGGAGGATGGGCGTGTTGGCTTAATCTTTATTGCAGGAAAGTGTGTACTAAATAATTATTATAATCGTAAACGGGATGAAAATTTTATTGATGAGTGGTTCAATACAGGTGATATTGGCTTTATCTATGATGGAAATTTACATATTACAGCCCGTTATAAAGAGATGTTTATATATAATGGTAAGAATTATTATGATAATGATATTGAACGTTACATTCAGAAGCTAAATATATTCACTGAGGAGAGAATAGTTATTCATGGATATCGTAAAAATGTAGATGATGTTAATGATAATGTGATTTGTTTCATCAAAGGGAACACTCCTATGGAAACACTAGTCAGTAAAATTAAAAATGTATTGTCACATATGAATAATGTTTTAGGAATATATATTAACGATTTTGTCTTGGTAGATAATATCCCCACCACAGTTAGTGGAAAAGTGCAGCGGTATAAGCTGATAAATAATTATATAAAAGGTGATTACGATGAGCAAATAGCTGCATTAACTTGTGAAATGGATAAGGCTAATAATATTATAGAATGCGATGTATCTTCTATTGAGGATTTTATTGCAGACACTCTAGAAGATATTGTAGATAACCAAATCGATTATAGTGGGTCATTTATGTCTATGGGACTAAACTCTCTTCAAATAGCCAAATTACATATGGCGATTAATATAAAATATGGTGATTGTATAGCCATTGCAGAGCTTTTTGAATATACCACCATTGAGACATTGGCTGAGTATATAATGGAGAGAGTAAATGTTAGAAGAGAAATGGAAACTCTAATTGGCTAGAGGAGAGAGAATTATGGAAAATAAGAGGAAAGAACCAAGAAAAGATATTGCTATTATTGGTATCGGATTAAAAATATCTTGTGCTAGGGATTTAGAAGAATATTGGGAAATTATCAAGAACAAAATAGGCTGTACTGAGGACTTTCCAAAATATAGAGCCAAAGGTGTGGAGGGGTTAGTCAACATTTTTAATGATAGTGGCGAAGAACCAAAATTCTATCAAGGTTCTTATATCGGAAGAATTGATGAATTTGATAATGAATTTTTTCAGCTCTCACCACGAGAGGCTTCATTAATGGACCCAGCTCAACGTATTTTTTTAGAAACCATACGAAATACATTTGATGATGCAGGCTATACGGCTGAGAGACTCAAGCAATCAAAAACAGGGGTATTTCTAGGTTATACCTCATCGTCCTTAAAGGATAATTATATTGTCGATATAGCATTGAATCATCCAGATTTATTACCTTATTCAATGACTGGTAATATGGCACCGCTTATACCATCAAGAATTGCACATCTGCTGGATTTGAAAGGCCCTACTATGGTTATGGATACAGCATGTTCTTCAGCTCTTGTTGCTCTTCATGAGGCTTGTGAGCATATCTTATCAGGTAATTGTGAAATGGCTGTAGCAGGAGGTCTTAAGCTTAATGTCTTGCCTCTGATTTTGGATAACATGAAAATAGGGATAGAGGCACTAGATGGTAAGACAAGAACCTTTGATTCAGGAGCAGATGGCTCTTCTATGGGTGAAGGGTGTTGTACCGTTCTTGTGAAGCCACTAGATTTGGCAGAAAAAGATGGAGACCTTATATATGCAGTTATCAAATCAAGTTCCATTAATCACGATGGAACAGCTTCAGGATTAACAGCACCTAATCCAACAGCTCAATCTGATGTAATGGTGGATGCTTGGAACAAAGCGAATATTAATCCAGAAGATATACAGTACATTGAAGCACATGGAACAGCTACAGGATTAGGTGATCCCATTGAGATACAAGGCATCAATAAAGCTTTTTGCAGATTTACTGATAAAAAACAGTTTTGTGCTATTGGGTCATCAAAAAGTAATTTAGGACATATGTATGAATGCTCAGGATTAGCTGCATTATTAAAAGTGGTAGCATCTATGAGACATAAAACAATTCCTCCTACAATCAATTTTATGTCACCTAACACGAACATTGATTTTATCAACTCACCTGTCTATGTAAATACGGAAGCAAGAAGTTACATAGATAATGGGAAAAAATACATTGCAGGAGTTAGTGCTTTTGGTTTAAGCGGAACCAATTGCCATGTTGTATTGGAAGCCTATAACAACTGTGAAGAAGAGAATAGGAAGACGGTTGACAAACCAACACTCATAAGTATAGCTGCAAAATCAGAGTATAGTCTTAAGGCTAAGATCAGGCAGTATTTGGAGTATATAAGAGAAAACTATGAAGAAGTTGATTATTATAATTTTTGTTACAATGTCAATCTATATAATGATATCTATGATAGGAGAATAGCCTTTGTCGTAACCAGCAAGGAAGACTTGTTAAGGAAATTAAAACATATTGATAACAATGGATTAATTGAATACCCAGACCAAGAGATATATTATCACATGATAGTAAGAGATAATAGTGATTATAAGAGCCGAAAAGCTATGTTAAAACAAATGGATGAATTAACAGGTAAGCTTAATGGATTATTAGAGGCTGAGACCTTGGAAAGGAAAGACTTGGAAGAAGTATGTGAGTATTTCGTTTTGGGAGCTACTCCACAATGGGAAAAAATGTATGGAGAATATAAAGGTATGCATATTCATTTGCCAGTATACCCATTCCAACCAACAAGCTTATGGTTGCCTAAGAAAGTCTACAAAAATAAGAAAAAATTATACTATACCAAAGATTTCCAAATGGAACATATTATGAATGTAAACAATGCTCCAGAAAATATATTGATTATTGGCTGGGACGAAAGTCAGATAGAAGACCTAAAACAAGGGGTATTGAAGAAAAAAAGCAATGGAGACACTGTTTTATTAAAAAATGTCCATGCACTAGAACAACAAAAGGAAGAAATTCTGGAGAAGATGAAGAAAGTTTCTCACATCATATATTCATTATATGAGTGTAATACAGAAGATATGGATAAGCTTATGATTATGCAGGAGAATAATCTGCATACATTATTATGGTTGGCTAAATTAATTAGTAATAATGAAAATCAGGAAAATGTTAAATTAGTGGTTTTATCAAAAAATGGTATTAGTATTACTGGCGACGAAGAAGTAATCAATCCTCAAAATACGACAGCTTTAGGATTAGGTAAATGTATAAGTAAAGAATTGAAGAAAATCAAGTTTTGCTTTGTTGATTATGATTATGAGACAACACTTGATTATATTATTCAAGAAATAAATTCCAAGAACAAAGAAGAGGTTGTAGTCTATCGAAACAATATAAGGTATGTTGAAAGGTTAAAAGAAATCATACCATCAGGTCAAGATAGTAGTGAATTATTAATTGATTCAGGTGTTTATATTGTTACTGGAGGATTAGGTGGAATCGGTTATGAGACAGCCAAGAAAATCTGTGAAACAACAAAAGACACTACACTCATAGTTATAGGTCGAAGTGAGCTTGTTACTAGTGGGGATATTGATCCAGGTCAGGAAAAAATGCTAGAGAAATATAATAGATATACTACATTGGCTCACTTGTCTAAAAACATAGAATATTACAAAGCTGACATATCTAAATATGATAGAATGGAAGAAATATTAACTACAGTCAGAAAGAAATATGGAAAAATAAACGGTGTCATTCATGCAGCTGGAATAGGTGGGGGAAGATTAATTGAAAGTACCACCGTAGAAGATATTGATGCAATGCTTAAGCCAAAAGTATATGGTACCTGGAATCTGGATCAATTAACTAAAGAAGATAACCTGGACTTTTTTGTTCTATATTCATCTATTGCCACTGTTTTCAGTAGTATTGAATTATCTGCTTATACTGCGGCAAATACCTATCTTGATTACTTTTGTCAATATAGGAAGGCTAACAGATGTGGTAAGACATATACTATAAATTGGGCAACATGGTCTGAAATAGGTATGTCAGTAGAGCATAATTTTACTGTTGATACATTATTCAAGACAATTAAAACTAAAGACGGAATAAAAGGCTTTCTAGATGTTTTAGGATCAGATTATACGAATATAATTATTGGAGAGTTGAATTTTGATAGTCCAATAGCTTTGATGATGAACAATTATCCTATTAAGTATTCAGAGTATATTATGGATCAATTGGCTGCATTGAAGGATAAGAATAAGAAAAAAAATGTTACGGATAGGCCAAAGATGATATCAGGTACTGGTGATTCCCAGTATAGTGATATCGAAGTTAAGATTGCTCATGCCTGTCAAGAAGTATTGGGATATGAAGAAATTGATATCAATGACAACTTTTTTGAAATGGGTGCAGATTCTATTCTAATGGGGCATATTTTCAATATCATAAATGAGTATTATCCAGAAAGGTTACAATTAACAGATTTATTTGCTTATCCTAGCGTAAGGCAATTATCAGAGTATCTAGATTCCAAACAAGATATAACCTCTAAAAGAGATAAGGAATCAAAAGAGAGAGTTAATAATGTACCAAAACACTACGGTGAAAAGGACGTTGCTATCATTGGTATAGGAATTGATCTACCTTGTGCGAAAAATATAGATGAATATTGGGAAATGATTATTAATGGAGTAAGTGTAGTCAGGGAAATACCAGAAGAAAGAGCTAAGGATCTAAGAAAACATTTTCGTTATTTGGGTATGGAGAAAGATAATATTAGATTTAACAAATGTGCTTACTTAGATGAAATAAATAAGTTTGATTATGAACTCTTTAATATGTCACCAAGAGAAGCCAAATTAATTGATCCTATCAATAGACTCTTCTTACAGTGTTGTAACAGTGCTATAGAAGATGCAGGATATGGAGGATTGAAAATAAGAGGAAGCAACACAGGTGTTTTTCTAGGTTATACAGCCAATCTAGGTAATTTGTATAGCCGTATCTTGTATGAATTGGATGCAGAATTATTCGGAGAGTCATTACCAGTGAATCAAGTAAGTATGGCAGCAAGCCGAATTGCTTATGTAAATGATTTGAAAGGACCAACTATGGTTATTGATACAGCTTGTTCATCTTCGTTAGTAGCCATGCATACAGCATGTCAACAAATACGAAGTGGAGAATGCGATATGGCATTGGTTGGAGGAGCATCCATAACCATGTCTCCTTTAGCTGGTGGATTTACAGTTGGATTTGAATCCAGTGAAGAAAAGACAAGATCTTTTTCAGAAGGAGCTATGGGGACTGCCGTTGGAGAAGGAGTTGGAGCTATCTTATTAAAACCTCTATCAAAAGCTTTGGAGGATAAGGATAGTGTATATGGCGTTATTAAAGGAAGTTCTTCCAATCAGGATGGAAGTTCATTTGGTATAGCTGCTCCTAATTACCTTGCTCAATCAGAGGTTATACAAAAGGCTTGGCTTCAATCGGGAATAGAACCGGAAACAATTAGTTATATTGAAGCCCATGGTACGGGGACAGCGTTAGGTGACCCAATTGAAGTTAAAGGTATTACCCATGCTTTTCAAGCTTTCACAGACAAAAAACAGTTCTGTGCATTAGGAACAATTAAGCCCAATATAGGACATCTCAATGAAGCATCTGGTATCAGCGGTATCATTAAAGTACTGTTAATGATGAAGTATAGGGAGTTGCCTCCTACAGTATTTTTCCAAGAGCCTAATCAGAACATTGATTTTATTAATTCACCTGTATATATGAGTGCTTTGAAAAGAGAGTGGAAGAGAGAAGATACTCCTAGACGAGCTGGAATTACAGGGTTAGGAATGAGTGGAACCAATTGTCATATTGTTCTTGAGGAACCACCAAAGATTGAATATGAAGAAATGATAGAAGATACTCCTACTGTATTTGTAATTTCTGCGAAATATCAAGAGGGTTTGAAAATACTAGCACAGAATCTAATACAATGGCTTTGCAGTAATGAAGAAAAGAATCTTTATGATGTACTATATACCCTTGCTACAGGAAGAGGTCACTATAATTATAGAGTAGGATTTAGGGTCAATAGCATTAATGAACTTATTTCTTCATTAGAAGCTTACCTTAATGGTGATGATGACAATTATAGAATTCATCAAGGTAAATACGCAATTGTTTCTGAAAACAAAAAGGTACGACAAGATTTTGAATTGACAGTGGAAGAACATAAGGTATTGAATCATAAGGCTGAAAAACTGTTAGAAGATGTTATACATAATAGAGATAAAAAGAGTATGGAAAAATTGTTGGAAGCATATACAAAAGGTGCTGATATTGATTGGCTTCAACTTTACAATAAGGAAGGATACCACCTCCATCTTCCAACTTATCCTTATAAGAAAGAGTATTGTTGGTTCCCACCTCCTTCTGATCCAGATGAGATAGAGAGTGTTAATTTTGATAGTTTCTATTACACCATGAAGTGGATGAGAGAAGATTATGGGGAAAGTAATCTTGATGGTAGCCAAACAGGAAAAACCTATTTGCTTTTCCATAGCAGTTACTTTGCTATGCATCATATGGCAGAGCTTCTAACTGAACGAGGAATCAATGTGATTCAGGTATTCCTTGGTGAAACCTATGAGAAGGTTGATGATTCAATCTATAGAATCAATAATTCTATAGAATCCTGTGTACAATTATTTGAAGCAATCAACTCTTATGATATTGATAAAATAATTCACCTTGCTTCCATAAGTGAGGAGAATAATAAGAGAGAAAATGCCAACATAATGGATAATACAGAATATGAGCAGATTGAAGAGAGTTTAGATAATGGTTTTTATCATATTATTAATCTAATCAAAGCCATGATAAATACACATTATAGCAAGAATCTTGAATTAATCATTCTGTCACAATGTGCTTATAGTATATCTAAGAAGGAAAAGGTATTATATCCTGAAAATGCTGTAGTGCTAAGTATTGGTAAGGTCATTGAACAAGAATATCCTAATATTGAATGTAGAGCAATAGACATACAAGATGCTCAGGATATGCCATTGGCAGTAGATGAAATTCTTACGAAGGATAGAAAACTTTATCTTGTTGGATTTAGAGAAGGTATTAGATATGTGGAATGCTTTACAGAAGAAACAGTCATGCCACAGGGTGATATCATTAGAGAAGATGGTAACTATATAGTCACAGGTGGATTAGGAGATATAGGTATTGAAACCGCAAAATATCTGTCGGTAAAAGGATGTAGTAGTGTTACCTTACTAGGACGGAGTGGTTTTCTTCCTAGAGAAGAGTGGAATTCCCCTGACCTAAGTGATGAGCATAAAAAGAAAACTGCTATTCTAAGAGAAATCGAAGAAAATGGTGTTAGAGTACTCATTTATGCTGTAGATATTTCGGATTATGAAGGCATGAAACAGGTCTATCAACAGATAAAGGAAGAAGTAGGTAGGGTTCATGGTATTTTCCACTCAGCTGGAATTGCTGGTGCTGGTTATATACTAAGAAAGGAAAAAGAGGAATTTGCACAGGTATTAGCTCCTAAGGTGAGAGGAACTTGGATAATTGATCAATTAACTAAGGATGAGAAATTAGATTTTATAATGCTTTATTCTTCGGCAGTTACTTTTTCAGGAGAAGCAGGTCAAAGTGATTATGTAGGTGCTAACTCTTATTTAGATGCCTTTGTTGATTATCGAAATGCTAGAGGTGACAGAACTTATGTTATTAATTGGGTTTCATGGAAGGAAACGGGTATGTCCGTGAGATATGGTATTAATGTGGATACCATTACAAAAGCCATCACTACTTCCCAAGCCATCTATTATCTTGACAGACTGTTACAGAGTCCGGTGAGAAAAGTAATTATTGGACAGTATAATATCAATGAGAATTTATTAGTTATAAGTGATTATAGCCGAAATAGGATTTCAGAGGATATTCAAGAGAAGATGGATCATCTAAAGAAAATCTATATGAATAGACATAAAGGTGATCGTATACTGACTGAAGATGGATTTGAAGTAGCCCAAGTTAAAAAAGGGAAATTGCTAATTCTTCCACATAGCGAAAAAACTAGCCATCTAGATATGATAGATGAATTAAATATTGATAATAAAGTGATTTCTAACGAAATAGAAGATATACAGGATAACTTATGTAAGATATATTCAAAAATACTAGGATATGATGATATTGATATTTATGATAACTTCTTTGAAATGGGCGGAGATTCTATTCTATTAACTAGGATGCATGGGTATATTGACAACCTATATTCAGATATTGTCAATGTGGCAAATCTCTTTGAATATACATCAATATATACTTTGTCAGAGTTTATTCATGATGAGTTAATGAAGAAGACAGTTGGGAAAGAAGAAAAAGAGGAAACAGGTATCCTAAGTAAATATTTAGATTCCCAGTGGACAGGCGAATTAAGCTACGCTCAAAAGAGAATGTATGTGGTTTATAAGAGAAGTAAAAATAAAAAGATATACAATAATCCATTCGCATTCAAGCTGGATAAAATGGAATCAAAAGAAAATGCATACCATTGTATTAAGACTCTAATGGATCGACATGATGTCCTTAGAACAAGTTTCTATTTTAATGGTAAATCCATATGTCAAAGGGTTGAAGAAGATATTGAACCGGATATATCTTATTATTATCAAGAGGATATAAATGATATTGACTATAATGAATTACTAACAGAATTTAATTTAGGTAAAGCTCCGCTCTTTAAGGTGTCGGTCATTGAACTGGGGAATGGTGGTTGTGTGCTATTTTTTGATATGCATCATATTATTATTGATGGTTACTCATCTAGTATTATTAATAGAGAGCTTAATGATATCATAACTGAATCACCATTAGCTGAAGCTACATATCAATATAAACACTATATTGAATATGAGAAAGATTTCGTACAATCAACAGAATATAACAAGATGGAAGGATATTGGGATGAACGTTTGAAGGGTTATGTACGAGAAAACTATCTTCAAGATTTTGAGTCCCAGGATAAACAAGACCAATCTGGAAGTTTTAGCCTGACCTTGGATCAAGAACTGATAAATAGCCTTGAAAAAGTAGCTAAAACGAATAATGCTTCGTTATTTGCCATGTTCCTAATGGGTATTAATCTGGTAATACATATGTTTGATTCCAGTGAAGACGTAATTGTAGGTGTTCCATGTATAGGGCGAGTACATGAGGATGTCATGAATATCGTGGGAATGTTTACTAATACTCTTCCAATGAGAAATTATCCAGTGGCAGATAAGCTGTTAAGTGATTTCATTCTTGAGATGAAAAAGAATATTAATAATGATTTAGCCAATCAATGCTATCCATATGATAGGATGGTGGAAAAATACAGAAAAACCCATAAGGATGGTAGTTCCAACCTATTTAATATCATGTTTGATTATGAGAGCCCTAATATGGATATTGTAGAAGGAGAAAGAAAAGGTTCTGGGGATATAATCCTTCCAGTTAGCTTTGCTAAATACGATATTGATATACAAATCACCAATAAGAATTCTTTCTTAGTCATGAAAGTTGATTATTCCAATGAATTTAGTGAAGAAAAGGTTCATGATTTCATTGATAAGTATCTAGCACTATTAGGTCATATTACCAAAATAAAAGGAGAAGAGAAAATAGGTGATATTGTGACTGATGTATTAGAAGGTAAAAATATTATCACCGCTTAGTGAGGAGAATGAATATGAATAGAGATGAAATTAAAGATAAACTATTAGAGTATGTTAGAGAGAAGCTTCAATCAGAAGAGATTACAGAAACAACTCAGCTAGAATCCATTAATGAATTTAGTTCCATTTTTGTTGTTGAGCTCATATTATTCATAGAAGAAAATTTTGACCTAGAGGTATCTTACGAAGACTATAATATGGAAAATTATTCAGACGTAACAAGTATTATCGATTTAGTTATAAGGAATAAAGAAAAAAGTTAAATAATTGTATCCCAAGCTGTGTTCTTTAATAACATTGGATAGATATTCAACTAAGGAACACAGCTTACTAACAATGATAGGTAAGAGGGGTGTATATGAAAAAAAGAGTAAATCGTAATATAGCGAGAATATACGGTAAAAGCTATAAAAGAATGCTGGTAGTGGTTTTTATAGGAGCATTTATTGCAGCTTTGTCACAGCTTTTTTATACCTATGAGATAGGTGTTGTTATTGATGTAGCAAGTCATGAAGAAATTGTCAGAAATACTATTATCATTGGTGCAGCAGTTATCATTAGAGTTCTAACAAGCTTCATAAAAAAAAGGATATCTTTTAGAGTAAAGAACAGATTTTTGTATCGATTAAGGAAAATGGTAGCCGAGAAAATATGCTACTCTGATTATAAAGAACTTGAAGCAAAGGATGATAAGAAAATATTATCTATCATGTCTACAGATGTTGATGGATTTATAAAATGGTTTGATACCCTATTTCTGTTAGGAGAATTGCCTATAAAATTGGGATTATGTATTATATATATATTCTATATGTTTTATACAAGTTGGACTCTTATTGATTTAGTAGCAATTATAGGCTTGTTGCTTATTACCCTATTATTGAATAATATTTGGGCAAAAAGAATATATCCTCTTACCATGAAGGAAAGAGATAACAAAGGACAAGTAATCAACTATTTCATAAATTCTTTGAATTTCAGAATGATGATCAAGGCATATAATATGGAAAAAAAATTCATGGATGATAATAAAATCAAGCTGAGTAACTTAAAAAAATCAGAGCGCAAAACTTACTTATTTAACAGAATGATGAATTATTATGCTGCTATGAATGGTTATTTTGGATTTTTATTAGTGTTGGGCATTGGAGCTAAAAATATCATTAATGGTACATTGCAATTAGGACAATTGGTATCTATGCTTTTTTTAATGGATATAGTTGGACAAGGAATAACTATTCTTCAATCAATACCTGCTAATTATCAAAATGTTAGAGCATCCATAGATCGAGTAAATAGCATATTAGACTTAAAGGATAATAAAGAGGAGCAAGAAGAGTCGAAAGAAAATATTAATAACAATAATCCTAGCAATATTGCATATGAAATAAAAAATCTATCTTTTTGCTATACTGATAGTTATATATTAAAAAATATTAGTTTTAGTATAAATAAAGGTGAAAAGATAGCTATTGTTGGAAAAAGCGGTTGTGGTAAATCCACTTTATTAAAGCTGTTGTGTAATCTCTATGAACCACAGGAAGGTTCCATAGAATTCATGGGGCAGCCTATTAATAATATGAGTAAGAAGAGATATTATGAGAATATAGCTGTAGTTACTCAAGAGAGTTTTATACTAGATGATACTATTGGTAATAATGTCCGTATAGTTGATGAAAATAAGAAAACAACTGATGTGAAAAGGGCTGTAACTAAGGCACAGTTAAATGAATACATAGCTACTTTGGAAAATGGACTAGATACGGTTATTGGTACTGGAAGCCATATGCTATCTAATGGTCAAGACCAGAGGGTTAATATAGCAAGGGCATTTTTGAAAGATAGCCAGGTTTATATTTGCGATGAGCCCACATCAGCTTTGGACGAAGATAATACCAATAGGATTATGGATATATTTTTAGATGATTTAAAAGATAAGACCTTTATTGTAATTTGTCATAGTGGAATTGATTTTGAGCGATTTGACCGGGTTTTATTTATAAAAGATGCTAGAATAGCTGGATATGCGCCACATATGGAACTTATGGAAAAGAATGAAGAGTATGGAATGATGTTTGCAGAAATGTAACATATAGTTCTAAACATGAATAATAAGAGAGGTACATGTATATGAAAGCTATTAAAAAAATGATAAGAATTATTAAACAACATCCAATATTATGGATTGTTGGTATATTGGGTTATCCAGTGACGACTTTGGTTGCTCGCTTAATTTATGCCTATGGATTTGAATTATATGTGGAAAAACTTGAAGATAAAAGTATTACTATAAAACATATTGCATTACTCTTAGGGTTTGTCTTTGTAGGTTTATTAATAGCCAATCTACTTGAATACATAACAGCGTTTTTAATAAAACAATTTCGTTTATCTGCACGAACCAACATACAACAAGAAATCTATAATAAACTACAGAATGGACCTATATCAAAAACATCCATCTATGATAATGGAGAAGCGTTGACAAGATATAACACAGACTCAGATCTAGCAGCAGCTATGGTGACAGATGATGTTGTACTATCCATTTACCCCATTATCGTTGGTTTAGGATATATAGCATCCATCATTCTAGTTAATATCTATATTGGGATAATGGTCTTAATAATAGGTATTTTAATTATTTTCTTCAACAAGTATTTTGTAAAGTACCATAAAAAACTGAATCGAATGCACTTAGACGGTGAGGCCGATTTCATGAATCTATATCAGAACACAGTGCGAGGTAAAATGAGTATCCGCCTAATCAATGCTGAGAAAAAAATAAGTTCCAAGTTACAAGATAAAGCAGAGCACTTAAAATCAGTTGAGGATAAGATGGGGAGAATGGAATCTTATAAAATAATTACATTAGATTTATTTTCTTATATATGTTCAACTCTTATGATACCTGTGGCATGCCTGTTTAGTGCATGGGGTTATATATCTATTCCAGAAGTAATTTTAATAACTCAATTATGTAAGGATATCGTAATTCATATATCAGGATTTGGTTGGGCTGTTTCCAACTTCAAATCCCATGAAATATCATTAGACCGTGTCTTAGACATTATGGATATTGAAGATGAGAATAATGGAATTAAGCCTTCTTTACATAATGAAAATGAGCCTTTGTTAAAGTATGAAAATGTGAGATTACTCTATGGGGAAAAATGTGTATTAGATAACATCTCTCTAGAATTCTCTAAAGGTGAAATAGTTATGTTTTCAGGGCAAAGTGGCTGTGGTAAGTCAAGCCTCATCAAAGCATTGCTTGGGTTTGTAGATTATAATGGTAGGATATTATATAAAGGTGTTAATATAAAAGATTTCTCCATTCAAGAATTGAGAAAAGAAGTTGCATATGTACCAGAAAGGGCTGATATGTTTGAAGGGACAGTACTTGATAATATCCTGTATGGAGATTTTGATGCAACAAGGGAGCAAATAGTTGATGCTTTATCTAAGGCTGCTATCCATAAAGAGCTGGATATTGATTATGAAGTTGGGACAGAAGGGATGAATCTATCAGGTGGGCAGAAGCAGAGAGTTGCCATAGCCAGAAGTCTATTAAAAGAAGCGTCTGTCATTGTTTTGGATGAACCTACTGCTGCCTTGGACAGTGTATCAGAAAAGATTATCCTGGAGACATTAAAAGAGCTCAAGAATCAAGGGAAATGTGTTATTGCCATTACACATAGAGAATCTACATTGGCTATTGCTGATCGAATTATAAACATATAAGCCTAAAAGCTGTAGAGAGAAAGAGAGGTTTTTACATGAATAACAATCGTAGTATATTATACAATGAATACTTTTGCTTGGATGAGAAGGATTGCAGTTATATTGAAGAGTTAGATAACAAAATCTGTGAATTCTTAAAGATATTCAAGGCAAAGAATATTATAATACCCTCTTTTATAAGAAGAGATATATTGGAGAAAAGCGGATATTTTGGTAAAAATAGACATCAATTAACTGCAGTCGCAGTTGCTCATCCAGACCACTATGAACAAATTGAAGCAGAGAGAGAAATTACAGATGAAACGTCACAACTAAGTGGGCTATATTTGACTCCTGCCGCCTGTCTTCATGTTTACCCAATGTTTGAAAACCAAGTCATATCAGAATCAATGTGCCTTACAGGAAAAGGAAAAGTGTATCGATATGAAGGGGGAAAGCATGATGGATTACAGCATTTTTGGGAATTCAATGTAAGAGAGTGTATTTTTATTGGATCAGAGTCATATGTCAGGGAATCCTTAGAACAATTTGAAAAGTGGTTGTATCAGTATGTATTGACTATAGATGAAGATGCAGTTGTACAACCAGCCTTTGATCATTTCTTTGGTTCATCCAACCAGTTGAAAGCATGGAAAAAATTTCAGTTAATGAATCAAATGAAACGAGAATTGATTGTTCATATTGATGAAAGGGAAATTGCTCTTGCTTCATTTAATTATCATGGTACAAAGTTCAGTAAGACATATAATTTTGATAATAGTAATGAGATTGTTACAGGTTGTGTAGGTGTTGGACATGAAAGATGGTTAAGATTAATTAAGTGGATAAATGAGAAGTAATTTCTGGTAGAGGAATTGAAGAGAGAAGAACTCAAGATAATGATGGAATTATTAGATATAATACCAGAGAGGAAGGATACAAATGATGAATATTGTGATTGAGGAGAATCCAGCATATGATTGTTTGGATATGTTGATAGCTGCAATATCTAAATATATAAAGTGTGAATATAGGTTAATGTTTATAGACGCATGGCGCTTTCTTTATAATAATAATCAAGAATGGGAAAGTCTTGGAGATAAGATTGCATTATACTCTCTAAAATGGGCATATTTACATAAATATCATGGATTAGATACTAATATTGTTGTTAAAAATACATTATCTGAAAAGATAGATTTTATACGGGATCAAATCAAACAAGATAAACCAGTTGTTATAAAAATGGATATATATTATTGCCACTGGATTATTAGAAGCTACAAAGTAAGACATTCAGATCATTTTTGTATTGTAACTGATATGGATGATGAGAATATTTATTGTATAGATTCATATGTTATAAATAAAAAAGTAGCTTTGCCTTATAAAGATTTTGCAGAAGGGAATTCATTATTTCTGACATTTGAGCAAAAACAACAAGTCAAGAAACTAGATTGGAAATCTTTAATAAAAAAAGAATTGAAGTGTATAAATAAATATAATATGATTCATTGTATTATTGAATTTTCTAGGGACGTTAAAAAGAGTTTTGATGTTAAAAAAGAGATTGAACCATATAAAGATATGATATCTGTTTCACCAATAATCTCAAAACTTGGAGAAGTATACCGTAATAGACGGCGATTCGCACTCTCACTAATGTGTTTGATGGAACAATATGAAATTAATGATCTAAAATTCATAATAGATAGGTTAATATATGTATCTAATGTATGGAGTATGGTCTATGGGATGCTTATTAAATCTAACTATATTGAGAATTCATCAGATTACATTGATAAAGTTGCCAAGAAGATAGAGGAAGTAGCTAGTTTTGAAAAAGAAATCATTGATGAGTTATATAAGATTTTAGATGATGAGCCTATAAAACCATTTGTTCCATATACCCATTATAAGAAATATGAATTCAGTAAGTATCAATATTTAGATATTACCTCACATTTTAATAATAATGCTATTGGATATATTGAGAATCAAACGTATTATCCTAATGTGATAGGAGATGATAGATTTTTAGTGGTGAATGAGAATCTAGAAATAGATGTATTAGAAATAGAAAATATGAAATTTAGATTGCCTAAGTATGTAAATGAAACATGTGACAATATTGAATGTTATTCACAAGTGCTAGATATAGATCAAATAGATGAAACCAGCTATGATAGTATTTTTATACTAGGGTGTTGTGATATTGGTAGTCATTCAAACGATATTATAATTAATTACAATGATGGTACTAAGGAGAAGAAGGTATTATACTTGACTTCTTGGCTAAGTGAATCACCTAGATTTAATGATTTGATAGCTTGGGTAGGAGAGGGTGCTGTAATTAAAGATAATAAAATAAAATGTTATGATTTTGATGTTCACATATATGGTACTAGTATAGCAGTTGATTCCAGTAAAATCATCAAAAGCATTGAGTTGCCTTATTGTCCCAATATGCATATTTTTTCTATCACAATGGCAAAAAAGAACGAGTGATATGGTAATAACAATAATTATTACAAAGAGATTGGAAGTAGAGGGACTGTTATATAATATATCCATTATGGAAGAGGTATTATAATATCCACAGTCCCTTATTATAGTATCAGGCTTTTTCTAAACGTTCTATTTCTGTAATAAATCTAGGTATGATACTCTGTTCTCTATCACAAACATCTTCTAATAAAGGTATGATTTTTTCTATTATTTCAACGCGTTTTGTCATATTAAATTTCAAGAATAAGTTACGTATTGAAAAGCAGATTTGCTGAATAGTGATATATTCATCTTTAATTGCTTCTAAATCACATACAGTTCCAGTATATTTTTTCATGAGATATTCTATTCTTATTACCATACATTTTTTATGTTCCCATAATAAATGGAAAGGTCTAATATCATTTACCCCTACATTATTGTGCAATAATTTGAGATATTTAATTAGTTGCTCATATATATCAATTCCATATGCAAAGTCTGTAGTAGGGTTTCTTAGTATAGTATACTTACTGCTAGAGTTTTCACCATTAAGGTAATCAAGTAATGAATTTTTTATGCAATTCAAATCTAAATCATATGTAAAATCATCTTTTATATGTAAAAGTTTTATATCATGATTATGTGTAGCTAGGTCACTTGAAGCTTGTTCAAATTCATCATAACTTATTTTGGTACTGTTGAAAATACCCTTACTATCAAAACCTAATATATCATATTCCTTTTTATCATTATCAAAACCATAAATCATATTTTCATGGAAAAAGTGTTCTTTTTGGTATGTAGGTCTGTTTGGAACATAGTATTCATCAAGATGACAAACTATATAGTTATCTCGCATTAATGAATTAATAATTGATCGGTTTATATTTATATTACAATCAATTAATGTGTAATTATCTATTGAATGAGTATTAAGCCACGGTATACCAGGATATATAGAACCAACCCAAGGGATTTCAGTTGCAGTACATAATGTGAAAAAGTCAAAAAAATTATTTCTTAGGGTAGTACGACATATCAATTGAATATAGTTACAAGAAAACCAGGGCATACACTTATCGTAATTAAAAATTATTGATAATGGGAATGCATGGACTACATAGCCAATAATTGGAGTACTACTAATGGGTAGTTTTTTGCTATTCATTTTTATTTTAATCCTCCTTGATTAAATTAATTTAGAAATAGCTTGTATTAATATATGAGTGTTTATATTTTGATTAATACAAGTAACTTAGAATGTTGCTAATATTTATAATATTATTTGATTGTATCAGCAATGTGTGATTGTGTCAATAATATTTGACTATAATTAATATATGTATGAGTGTTTGATGGAAATAATGTTCATTAATGGTACTTATTATTTGCAACATTCATATATATTTCTATGATATATGCTAAAAAAACAACATATCTAAATTATTAATAATAATTAATTAGTTAAGAATTGTATTACTATTAGTTTTTTGTGGAATATGGTATACTATTGGTAAATTAGGAGTTGTATTATATGATAAAAAATTTACAACTATTTAAATAAACATAGTATTTAAGAAAGAGATTGATATAATGGAGAAAAGAAATAAATTAATTATTAAGCCTACAATAATGAACCCATACTATGATAAACCTAATTGGTTTGAATCAGAAGTGGATATTGATCGATGCTTTTTATATTAGTTGTACATATACAGAATTGCTTGTAGCTTTGAGTGAGATGAAAAGTGATTTAATCTCGTTTATAGAAGGTCCATGCTTTGATTACCTTGCAAGATTTAATTTGAAATATGCTAATAATATGATAAATCATTTGAAGAAATTACTTATTGATGTTTAAATTAACAGAATATGAGGTGGAGTTATATTGGATAAAAGACTTTCTAAAGAGGAATGAGAATTTTAGGCAAATTATTTTTGTTTGTTTTGATAAAGAGAATTATCTAATATATACAGAATTAATAGGTATGACAGAATGAGCAATAGCATCTGAAGATGAGAATTTCATAATATCAATGTAATGATTAATAAGAGAAGATATAGAGGTGGAAACTAACATGAACTATACAGAATTAAGCAAAGAAGTATCTTATGCCCTAAGACATAATCCACAGGAGTATGGCTTAGTACTTGATGACGATGGATGGGTAGATACAGAAGATTTATTAGAGGCATTAAGAAAAAAGAAAAAATGGAACAAAGTAGATGTAAATGATTTAATAAAAATAATTGATGAATCAAATAAAAAGAGACATGAAATTATTGATAATAAAATAAGAGCACTATATGGGCATTCAACTAATAAAACAATTATAAAGGAAAAGATTGAACCGCCCGAATTTCTATATCATGGTACTGCTAGAAGATTTCTTGACTCAATAAAGAAGAATGGGTTGACTCCAATGAAAAGACAATACGTTCATTTATCAGAAGATAAGGAGACAGCTTATGAAGTAGGCAAACGTAGAGATAGCAAACCTGTAGTGTTGAAAGTAATGGCTAAAGATGCATGGAATAATGGAGTAGCCTTTTACTTAGGTAATGATACCATTTGGTTATCAGATTTAATACCCAATAATTATATTACCCATGAATAGATATGAATAATTTTATTAGGCTTTTTATTATAAACAGGTATAAAAAACACTTTTATAGTGGTATAATATAATTAAGATTATAATAATTGTAATTATATTGAGGTGGAAATTATGAAGAGCTTTTTAGGTAGGAAAACAGAATTACAAAAGTTAAGTAGTGAGTATAAGAGAGAGAGCAGTTTCGTTGTTATGTACGGTAGGTGTAGAGTTGGTAAAACCACACTCATCAAAGAATTTATCAAGGATAAGAAAGCACTATATTTTCTATCTACATCTGAACTTGAAATAAATAATAGGAATAGATTCATAAAATCCATAGCTGATTTTACTGGTATGCCTTATCTCAAAAATAGTAACTTTGATAATTGGTATGATATTTTTGAAATAATCGTTAATTATCAACCAGAAGAAAAAAAGATAATTGTCATAGATGAATTTCAATATCTTGTTAACGCTAATCCATCTTTTACTTCTATATTCCAAAGAATATGGGACGATATATTAAAAGATAATAATATTATGGTTATATTATGTGGCTCTTATATTAGTATGATGACAACCCAGGTTCTTCATTATTCCAGTCCGTTATATGGTAGAAGAACATGTCAAATGAAGCTTAAGCCTCTTAAATTTACTGAAATAAAAGAAGGTTTTAGGAATTTACGATTTAATGAACTGGTAAGTCTATATGCAGTAACAGGTGGTGTGCCTAAATATCTAGAGTTCTTTGATAATAATTTAGGTTTTTTTGAAAATATAAAAAATGAGATATTGGATAAGAATGGATTCTTATACGAAGAACCAACATTTTTATTGCAAAAAGAAGTTAGAGAGACTATGACATACTTCTCTATGATACAGACTATTGCTGATAACAATCATAAGCTATCTAAGATAGCATCAGCACTAGAAGTTCCAGCTACAAAGCTTACGCCCTATATAAAAACGCTAATGGACTTGAGCCTAGTGGAAAAACGTATACCAGTAACAGAAAAAAATCCAAGTAAAAGTAAGAAGGGATTATATTATATAGAGGATAACTTTATAGAATTTTGGTTTAGATTCGTTTATCCTTATAAAAGTGAGCTAGAGATGGAAAACATACAGTATGTTGTTGATAAAATCAAGAATAATCTTATAGATAATCATGTAAGTTTTGTATATGAAGATATTTGTAGGGAACAGTTTGTTAATCAATCAAGTGAATTGGGATTTATAATTAGCAAGATAGGAAGTTATTGGGATTCCAAAGTGGAGATTGATATTGTTGCTATAGATAATGATAATAAGAAACTTATCGTCGGTGAATGTAAGTATTTGAATAAACCAATGAAGGATAGTGTATTTTATAACTTGATTGAAAAAGCTGATAGCATAAAAGGTTATGATGATTATGACAAGGTTTATGTATTGTTTTCTCTAAATGGTTTTGAGGATAGGATTATGAATATAAATAATACACGTAATGATTTGATTTTATTTGATAATAACAAATAGTTATTTAATGATTTCTACTAATATATAAAATACATTATATTAACCATTACAATTTTATCACATATTTCTAACCACTCTAATAATATTATTAATATATAAATAATTATTTAGAGAGGTTATTTGTTTATGAAGAAAACAAGTAAAATCAGACATTTGTTTCCTGGGGGGAATACCACACAAGGATTTTTTTCATACTATGACAATATTTTAAGACAAGATGAAGCAACTAGAATTATTTGTCTAAAAGGGGGACCAGGAGTAGGTAAATCCACCTATATGAAGAGAATAGGCAAAGCTATGGAAGAGAAAAACTACGACATAGAATATCTACACTGTTCCTCAGACCCTGACTCATTAGATGGAGTTTTTATACCAGCTATAAAATTTGCAATAATTGATGGAACATCACCCCATGTAGTTGACCCTAAAAATCCGGGAGCAGTAGATGAGATTATCCATCTAGGAGATTTCTGGAATGAAGAAGGCATAGTAAAAAATAAAAAACAAATTTTAGATGTCAATGCTGCTGTAGGTAAATTATTTAAACGTGCCTATAGATATTTAGCAGCTGCTAAGAATCTATATACTGATATTGAGCTGATACACCAAGACGCAGTTAATAAAGCAGGAGTTTATATTGAAGCACAAAAAATTATTTCTAAGATATTAGGGAATATTAATGTATCAAAGAAAATTGGCAGAGTAAGAAAATTATTCGCCAGTGCCATTACACCAAAAGGATTTGTTAATCATCTGGATTCAGTTATTGGCTGTAATGATAAAATATATAGAATAATAGGCGAACCAGGTACCAATACATCAAAATTGCTTGAGTTGATTATGGAAGATGCCATAAAAAAAGGAATAGACGTTGAAGCTTTTTATTGTCCTATAGATCCTGAAAACAAAATTGAGCATTTAGTAATAAAAAAACTTGGTGTGGCATTTATAACAACTAATGATTTCCATGACTTGAAAGTTGTTAATTCCCAGATAATAGATATGAACAAATATATTGATTATACTATATTAAATCAGTATTTTGACGTATTACAATATGATTATAGAGTATTTAGAGAACTAGTGGAAACTGCAATAACTACTATTCATGATGCAAAGAAATCTCATGATTATCTTGAAACTCTTTATATTCCACATATGGATTTTGACAAAGTAAAACAAAGTGAAGATAAGACGCTGAAGAGAATACTTAAATATGCTGAAGAACTTAATGTTTAAAAGTAATTGACATATATGTCTAATAATAATATAACGTGGATATATCTATTTATTAATCTAATTAGTACACTGGATTATAAAAAATACGATATATCCATATTTATTATCATCTATTTTATTTTACTCCTTTCATAATCCGTATTTTATTGATAAAATAAGAATTAACTTTTAAAGATAGAGGTAGAGCCCATGATAGATCTGAAACTCTTAACATTTATAACTGTAGCTAAGACCAAGAATTATACTAGGGCTGCAGATATTCTGAATATAACTCAACCTGGAGTCTCCCAGCATATAAAAGCGTTGGAAGATTATTATAATGTAAAACTTTTTTACAAACACGGAAAACAAATGGAATTGACCAGCGAAGGTAGGTTACTCTTTTCTTATGCAATAGAAGTTAATAGGATGAGCGAAATGATTAAACATGAATTAATCAATAAATCATCTATAATCAATAAATACTATGTAGGTGCAACATTAACAATAGGAGGTTATGTATTACCTAAGATTATCGGTGAATATCGCAAAAAATACGAAAATACAGATATTATTCTTTACGTAGAAAATACAGAAGCTATAATTAAAAGATTATATAGTGGAGATATTTATTTAGGTGTAATAGAAGGACCTTTCAATAAAGCAAAAGTCAAATACGAGAAATTTCGAGATGATGAATTGGTATTGGCAGTATCTAAATCACATCCATTTGCTGAAAAAAAATCAGTAGCAATTGAGGAAGTACTACAGAACAAGCTGATTCTAAGAGAAAAAGGCTCAGGAACAAGAAAAGTATTTGAAAATAAACTTATAGCATCTGGTTATAGATTAGAAGATATGAACGTTTATATGGAGATAGGAAATATAACAGCATTAATTTCTTTGGTGGAATCTAATTTGGGATGTACTATCATATCAAAAGAGGCTGTAAAAGCATCTGTAAAAGCTGATAAACTTAAAATAGTTCCCATTAAGAATTTTAATATTATGAGGGAGTTTAATTTTGTCTATCTAGACCAGTCCCAATATGGTTTTATTAAAGATTTTATTGAGTTTTGTAAAAATCCTAAGTAACTCCTGATAGTTGAATGAATAGACTTTGCATAAATATTTCTTATGATAATATAATTTATTATAATTTTACCTTATAGGTGTGGGCTGGTATAATTACTCTTGAAAAAGAATAAGAAGGACGGATTATTTATGAATAAAACTATTAAGAAGTATGTACCGGGTATTGTTTTTGTACTAGCTATATCTATTGCATCAATGTTTCTAAATGATTTGCTAAAGGTATATATTAACCTTGAAGCACTTACTATAGCCATCATAATAGGTATCATTTATAACAATACTGTAGGAACACAAAAAGTATTTAATGAGGGTGTCAAGTTTTCTCTAAAAAAACTCCTTAAAGTGGGAATAGTTTTACTTGGATTCAAGTTGAACATTAATTCCTTATTACAATTGGGACCTAAAATATTGATAATGGTTATGATTTATGTCCCTGTAGCCCTAATTTTATCAATGATGTTAGGTAAAGTATTAAAAGTCAACAAGAAATTATCTGCTCTTATAGGTGTTGGGTCATGTATATGTGGTGCATCTGCTGTAGTTGCAATGGCTCCATGTATAGGTGCAGATGATGATGATTCAGTAATATCTGTATCAATAGTAAGTTTTTTAGGTGCTATTGGAGTGCTGATATATTCAGGAGTAGCAGCTAGTCAAATGGATCTGTCACCAGTTCAATATGGCGCATGGTCAGGTCTTTCTCTTCATGGTGTTGCTCATGCTCTTGCTGCTGCATTTGCTGGAGGTAATGAAGCAGGGGAGATAGGGACCATTGTCAAGATGACAAGAGTGTTGATGCTTGTACCTGTATCAATTGTTTTAAGTCTCATATTCAATAAAGGAAATACTAGTAGCAAGAAGACTAAATTTCCTATGTATGTACTATATTTCATTTTAGCAGGAGTTATAAATTCATTAGGCATAATTCCAACTGGTATCACTAATATGTTAACGAAAGCAAGTTCAATATTTATATTGATGGCAATGACAGCTATGGGATTATCAGTCAATTTGAAAAGTATACTAAATAAGGGTGTAAAGGCTTTAATTACTGGTACCATCTTATTCATAATATTATCTACAGGTAGCTTGTTAGTAATTATGAATATCTTATAATTTTAAATCTATTAGTTAAAAAAAATGACTTAAAAAATGTGCGGACAGCACATTTTTTTAAAATTAAAGACATATAATGAATGAAAAAACAAAGAAATAGAATACTAGTAAGTTTGTTATTTACAAAAATTGAAATCCATGATATTATGGAATTAGATATTTAGAATATTATCTAAATATGTAAAGACCATATATATTTTTATTTTAAGTCACAGAAAATCGAAATATGAACTAACTAAAACTGTAAAAAGGAGAATAGAATGTTAAAAGTTAATAATTTATCAAAAACATATTCAAAAGGAAACACCAAGGCAGTAGATAATCTTAATTTTTCAGTTAAGAAAGGGGAGATATTTGGATTTTTAGGACCCAATGGAGCAGGAAAAACAACTACTATCAAAATGATTGTTGGACTTTTGAAACCAACAAATGGTAAGGTTATAATCAATAATATAGATAATCAGAAGAATGTATTACAAGCTAAGAGACACATCAGTTATGTACCTGATAAACCCGAGGTATTTGATAAGTTAAAAGGTATAAGTTATCTTAACTTCATTGCTGACGTATATGGAGTTAAACAGGAAGATAAAAGAAAAAGAATGGAATATTATCTAGAATTATTTTCCATGAAAGATGCAGTAAATGATGTAATAAGCAGTTATTCTCATGGTATGAAGCAAAAGATTGCTTTAATAGGTGCACTTTTACATGAACCTGACCTTTTTATATTAGATGAACCAATGGTTGGGCTAGATCCAAAGTCTTCATATAACTTAAAAGAGGTTATGAGAAGTAGATGTGAAAAGGGTAAGTCAGTATTCTTTTCAACCCATGTTTTAGAAGTAGCAGAGAAATTATGCGATAGAATAGCTATTATAAATAAAGGAAAAATTATAGCTCAAGGCACAATGGAAGAATTGAGAGCTCTAGAGGGAGAAGAAAATTCTTTGGAAAAAATATTCTTGGAGTTGACAGAAAAATGAGAGATATAATAAGACTAACCAAAGTAAGTTTAATTAGTGGCTTCAATCTGCATAGTTTCAATATAAAAAATATAAGAATAAACAAACAGCTATGGAAATTACTATTAGCAATAGCTATTATTATAACCTTTGCTGTTATGTATATAGGTTATTTTAAATTTATTGATAAACTGAGCTTAACTTTTATACAAATGAATCAAAGTTATTATTTTAATGCCTTATTATATAATATAATGAGTCTCCTTATATTTATATTTGGGATACCTTATATAATGGCTTATTTCTATTTTTCAAAAGAAACTGAGATGTTATTAGCCTTACCTATCAAGCCTAAAAATATATTGGTATCAAAATTCTTATTGCTTATGATATATGAATATATAATAGTATTCTTAGCTGTGACACCTGCATTTATAATTAACGGAATTCATCAAAATGCTGGTTTAGTGTATTATGTAATTTCAGTAATTTTACTACTCATTATACCAATGGTACCCTTAGCACTATGTAGTATTATATTGATGTTAGTGGCTAGGGTAACTAATTTCAGTAGTAAAAGGAATTTAATCAGGGGTATATTTTTATTCTTGATAACATTTTTGGCAATAGGTATTCAGATATATCTACAAAACAATGCTGTATTAATAGAACAAGGGGAGTTCTACCAGAATCTATTGACTAATAATGAAACTTTGATAAATATGTTAGGTAATATTAATCCTTTAGCAAAATGTCTAGGAACATCCCTAGTATCTACTTTAACTATAAGAAGTATTATGAACTTACTCATATTTATTATAGTGAATTTAATGTTTTTTGGTTTGTTTGTTGTTGTAGGAGATAAGGTTTATTTAGATGGAATAATTGGTGGTAATGAAGTTAGGTCCAAGAAAAAAGAACTAACTGATAAAGAATTCAATAGAGAGATTAACAAGAAAAGCAGTCCTTATTTAGCAATATTTAAAATAGATTTTATTACTATATTAAAAACACCAATTTATTTATTTAATTGTTATGGAGCGGCTATTATAGTGCCTATAATAATTATTTTACCATTAATGTTTGGAGGAGAGATCAGTTCCATATCAATTGATTCAATATTAGATTTGTATTATGTTAATACAGACTTTGCTAATTTTATTATTGCAGGTGCTCTAATTTTAACATGCTTGTTTAATCCTACTTCAGCTACTACTTTTTCTAGGGAAGGTAAATATTTTTGGATAAGCAGGATGATACCAGTGAAATCTAGAGATCAGATTATTGGAAGAAGCATAAGCGCTTTGTTGCCACAGATTTTCTTGGTAATAGTTCTCATAATAGGATTAAATTCAGTATTGGATGTTCAAATAGGCACATATATCATTGGGTGTGGATTAGGATTATTAAGTTCAGTACCTATAATATTACTAGGAATGATAGTTGATATACAACGACCATTATTAAATTGGAGTAATCCTCAGAGGGCTGTAAAACAAAACATGAATGTCATAGTTACAATGTTATTGGGAAGTATTATAGTTTTAGGTTTAGGTGGATTAACATGGTTGCTACTGAGATTAATGGTTGATAGCATGATAATTTTTGGTATTGATTTGGTTATAATCTTATTACTTACAATTATTTTATACAAGATACTGAAAAATAAAATTCAAGTCAGGTTCGTTGAAATAAATCAATAGGATCAATAATATTTGAAAAATGAATATTCATTGGAACATAGGAATGGCTGTACATAATATACAGCCATTTTAACTTATATGGTAATGTTCGTTATAATGTTGGTGGGTAAATACCTACCATGTCGGAATTATGAATATAGATATAGTCATTTGGTTGTGGATCAAGAATCACTAAATGTACCATTCCATCTCGAGTAATTCCTTTAATATAGACATTTACTCTACCATAACCAGGAATATAAGTGTTGATAACCTTTCCAATATTATCTTTAATAACTGGAGCAGGAATATACTTTAATGAAGGATCTTTTTTACCGCCCTTTTTAGGTCTTTTTCTATTACGTTCCCTTTCTCTTGGTGGATAAGACTTATATGCTGGTAATACTGACCATGGATCATACCCATAATCATCAGGCATCTGTTCCTCAGGTTGATAGTTATAATTATTATAGTCAGATGGTTCTTGAGTTGGAGGAGCATTATTATAATTATTTGGTTGTTGAGGATTACTTTCGTAATAACTTTCCATATAATTAGGGAAAACACTCCAAGGGTTAAATTGTTGTTGATTAGGATTTTTATCTAAATTGTAATGTTTTTTCTCTTCTGTCTTGATATAAGGACTCACATAAATCACCTCCTATATTATATTATGGAAAAGCTAATTATTTTGGGATAAGTAATTGAAATATACAAGAATAAATGAAATGATTTATGTAATAATGTAAAAATTAATGGTTAAAATACTTATGTAACTATTTAATTCAACAAAGAATAAGTTTATGAATAGGAGTAATATCATGCATAAGAATGAAGAAAACAAAAAGAATAAGAACAATAATTATAATACTGATATCCCTGATTATAGTTCTAAATTAGATAATTCCAACACACCTTATCCAAATCCTCAAGATGATTATGATGAATTTGCAAAAGAGTTGAATCCAGATGATTTTGAATAAGTAATTTAAAAGTGGCTGACTCATAAAATGTAAATCTTGCTAGAAGATTTACTAAAATGTATTATGAGAAAGCCGCTTTTGCTTTTTGTTTTAACTGATGAAATTATCTAGCTTCAAAACTACCACAATCTGTAATTTCTTGTGTCTTTACTGAATTAGTCAAATTATCCAAATTAGAAACGCTGGAATTAACTACTTTGATGTGATCAAGTGAACAATAATCATTATCTGTATGATATTTACATTCACTTACTGTACACCCTATGCTAGCATTATAATTTCCTGATTGCATCAAAAAGACTCCTCTCATGTTACATTAATATAGTAATCAATAGAAAAAACTAATGGTTAATACACAAATATCTATAATGACTATCATATACATTTTAACTATTTATCATCTTATGTATTAACCATAATATTAATTTCTCCTAAAAATAATGTATTATGCATAAAGCTATAATGAAAAGATAAAGTAATATTGGAACAAAATGGCTATAATAACCGTCATAAATATATAAGTTAAAAAGGAGAGGTTAATAATGAAGAAAAATTTAAGTTTTGGTATTATGATATGTATGCTGAGCTTAATGATAACAGGTAGCTGTTTACTCATTGATAATAACTACGTGAATGCAGAAAATAACCAGTCTATTACAGTAAATAAACAACAAGAGGAAGCTAACATCAAAGAAATATTTGATTCATCTATTAACATATACAATAAAATTCAATCAAAATTCGATATCAATTTCATAAAAAAAATTACAACTTCAACTGACAGCAAAAATATTTTTGAATTGCCTACTATAAAATCTAAAGATGAGCTGATAAAACTTGTAAATGAGCATATGTACGATTATTGTAATGAAATTAAAGGTGAAATACAAATTACAATGAATTCTAAAAATGAAGCATCTACAGAAAGTAAATCATCTGCTAAATCTAATTCTGACACCAATAATCAAGTTGAAGGAGTAGAAGAAGGAGACAGTGTAAAAACCGATGGTAAATTTATATATATAATAAATAATAATAAAATATCTATAATAAATCCTAATCCAGAAGAAGGGAAAATAATAAGTGAAATAACATTAGGTGAAGATGAAAAAGATATTGCAGAAATATTTTTGGCAGATAATAAATTAATAGTAGTCGGCAACAAATACGGTTTCTATGTAGATAAAAAACCAATGTATTCTAAGAAGAAAGATAATACTACCCATTTTCGTCATACCTATGATATTAATGTAGAAACAAGTTTTGTTAAAATATATGATCTGGAAAATATCAACGCACCTAAAATAATTAAAGATTATACTTTTGATGGATACTACATTTCTGGAAGAACCATAGAAGATAATTTTTATATGGTAACATCCAAGACAATAGGAAATTACATATATTATGATTACAAGGATAAAAGTGGTTTTGACAATAATATTTTACCATGCTTTATTGACAATGAAACCATGGAAAAAACTACTATAAACTATAACCAAATCAAATATTTCCCAGGTAATTTAGAACCAAACTATATAGTTACTATAGGGATAGATTTAACAGACATAGAAGAGATACCAGATGTTAATGCTTACTTAGGTAAAACTAGGAATATTTATGTATCAGAAAATTACTTGTATACTTCATTCTATAAAGACAGAGAAACAATTATCTACCAATTTAAGCTTGAAGATGGAAAAATAACCGAATCAGGCAAAGGTAAAGTTAATGGAAGTATATTAAATCAATTTTCCATGGATGAACATAACAACCACTTCAGAATCGCTACAACAAGTAATGATTGGAGTAGTAGTAAGTCAGGAAACAATGTTTATATACTAGATAATAATATGAATACTGTAGGTAAGTTAGAAAATATAGCTAAAGGAGAGAAAATATACAGTACAAGATTTATGGGAGATAAATTATACATGGTTACATTTAAACAAATTGACCCATTTTTTGTAATAGATACATCGGATGTAACCAAACCAGAAGTACTTGGATATCTAAAAATACCAGGTTATAGCAAATATCTCCATATGATAGATGATAACCATGTATTAGGCTTTGGGCAAGAGACACATGAAGGAAAATATGGTGCTAGAACAGATGGATTCAAAATATCTCTATTTGATGTAACTGATGTTAATAATCCAATAGAAAAAGACAAAACTGTAATAGGAGAAGCTGGTACCAGTTCAGAATTATTATATAATCATAAGGCACTAATGTATCTGAATAAAGATAACATGATGGCTTTCCCTATACAGATTGTAGAAGATCATCAACACACCTTCAAAGGTGCTTATGTCTATAATATAAATAATCACTCACTAGAATTGAAAGGCACATTAACTCAATTTGATAGCCCAAGCGAATTCAAAGTCTATTATCCAGATAAGAATATCACTAGAATATTATTTATAGATAAATATCTATATACAATATCAGAAAATGCTGTCTTTATACATGATGTAAATAACTTGAAGAAAATAGGAGAAGTCAAATTATATTAAAACGAATGGGCTAAATATATTACATACAAGTAAAATCATACTGTAATATATTTAGCCCATAAAAATAAAAGCCCCTAGCTACTTACAACTAAAGGCATATATATGTATATTAATTCAATTTATTTAAAAAGAATATAGACAAAGTACCTGGACCTGAATGAGCACCAATAGCACAACCAACATCTCTAATTACAAATTCCTTGATTCCAAACTTTTCTTCCAATTTAGCTTTTACTTTCAAAGCTGTTTCCATATCATCAGCATGATTAATAGCAACGATCTGTTCTCCTAATCTGTCACCACGTTCTTCAACAATACCAATCATTCTGTTAATGGATTTCTTTCTACCTCTAACTTTTTCAACAGGTATCAGTTTTCCATCTTCTACATCTAAAATAGGTTTGATATGAAGAACTGATCCTATTACTGCAGCAGTTTTAGAAACACGTCCACCTCTATATAGATATTCTAAATCATCAACAGTAAATATGTGTTCCATATGATTCTTGCAGTAAAGTATTCTATCTATAACTTCTTCTTTTGAAGCACCACCTTCAGCAGTTAAAGCACTCAAATAAACTATTAGACCAAAACCAAGAGAAGCAGCTTTTGAATCAATAACAGTTAAATCAAAATCTGGATATTCCTCTTTGATATCTTGCTCAACAATCTTAGCTGTTTGATATGTACCTGATAATTCTGAAGAGAAAGCGATATAAATACATGGCTTGCCACAATCCACATATTTCCTGAACATTATATCAATACTTTCATATGTTGCCTGAGCAGTTTTTGCTATGCCGCCCTCACGCATATATTTAAATAGTTCTGCTGGTTTAACATCTACATTATCTTTATACTCTTTATCATTCATATAAACAATCAATGGTAAAACGTCTATATCATATTTGCTAATTATATCATCAGGTAAATCACAGGCGCTGTCTGTTATTATTTTTACATTCATTTAGTATCCCTCCTTAGATAGTTATAACTATATTGTACACTAATTTCTAATTTTATACTATCATTTTTACTGATTTTTTAGGTATATACTCACAACAGAGTCCTAATACACGAAAATACCATATATAATGATAAGAACGCCTTTTACAGGTTGTTACTACATCTAAATTAGATAATAGCAACAAATGTAACAGAAGTGATTATCATTATATATGGTATCAACATACTACCGTTGTCTTATGCTACACAAACTAATTATCATTTATAACACTAGAAGTAATAACCTTAAAACTTCCCTCATTCAAATAATTCTCTATCCTAGTAAAAGTCTCATTATAAGCTCCATTATCCATCAAATTAATTGTACACTTATCAGAATCCAACTTAGATAACTCAGACTCTAGATTCTGTATACTCATAGATTTGTCATTTAAAGTAATCTCATCATCCTTAACTACAATATTATAATATTTACCATCCTTATCTTTGCTAGCCTTATTTGATTGTGCAGAATTAGAAGATTTATTCAAATCTATTTTAAAATTAAACCAATCAAAACCAAAATTATCAGCTCCTAGAAATACAAGTAACCCAAGAACGATGATTGTTAAAGAAACTTTACCCTTCCTACTTTTTTTTCTATATCTTGACATCTTCATTTCTCCTTTTATCTAACCTATCGGTAAGACATATTTTGTTTTGAAAATCTTATCTGTTCCGTGTTTCTGTTGGATATCTTTTATAGCATCCCATACAAGGTTAAAGGCATATCTATAAACGTGATCCTCTTCACTTAATGTAATCAATATGAAAGTATAACCACCTTCTCTATCATCAATAACTTTCTCAATAATATCTTTTAGCTGTTCTTTTTTATTATTTCTACCATCTTTGGAATCTATTTCTTCCAAGGTAATATAAGTATTCATATCTTGCTCGTTGATAAACAATTCATTTTGTGTCGATTTCAACTTGATATCAATAAAAAAATACTTTTTAGATATAGTTTCATATTTGTGGAGTTGATTTAAGATTGAATCATCATCAATCAACTTATCTATATCTTTACTATCAGCAATATCTTCTAGAGTTTTTTCATTATCAGAAAACCATTTTGTTAGGTTCTCTGACACATTAAGTAATGTATCCCTTTCATTAGCTATATCAAAAGACATCTCATCAATGTTATCATTAAGATTATCAACTTCTTTTTGCAGATCTATAATAGTATTTTTCAGGTCTGTTATATGTTTGTCTTTTTCGTTGATTGTAGATTGCAATTCATTATTTAACTTTTCTTCACCATTAATCTTGGTATCTTTCTCTGAACTAGCTGCATTTACATTTAACATAAATGCGAAAAGCAATATTAGTACAACATCAAGCAATGGCGTCAGATCAAGAAATATTTTTTGTTTCATAATCATCACCTTTACTTGTATATCTATCAATTCTGCTTATCAATAGATTGAAATTATCATCATTAAAAGCTATCTTAGGTGAAACTGTTCCATCAATTGCTTTAAAAATTATAGCACATACTAATCCCCAGAAAGTAGAAGTTAAAGCCGTAGTGAAATTCAGCATTATTGTATCACTATTAAAAGAAACAAGCCTAAGTAAAGAGATTATGGTTCCAAGTATACCCATAAGTGGGAAGATAGTTGTTATTGAAACAAATACGTGATAGCACTTTGTTTCTTTTTCTTTTAGTTTGCGTAATAAGTGCAGATCCAATTCAGAATTATTATTCTGTCTAATTGAATTGATTATCTTTTCTATGGGAAGATAGATAGTTGGTTGCAAAGAATGTTCTAACTCAGCATTATATTTCTTTAACCTAGGTAAAATATAAAATAGATTAACAAGGGCTAAAATAATAATTAAACCATCATAGCCAAGTAAGTTTTTAAAGATTATTACAAAAAACTGCATAGGTTACCCCCTAAAATTATGTTTACTCAATATTGTTGCTAACCAAATTATACCATAAAATGAGTTGATGGGTAGAAAAAAATAATTTGTCACCAATAGTTTATTAAATGAATATATTAAAAAAACTAGACAATATGTAAAGAGTGTAGTAAAGTACTAATGAAAAGGTAAAAATATAAATTAACTAATTAAATTAAGTGAATGATAAAAAGGAAAAAATAAACTTAACTTGGAAAGGAGATGGTAGCATGGACGCAGGGCCTGGGTGCAGTTATCATAAAAAAACTAAATATTATCTACCATCTCAAAACCAAGAGTATTAATAGCATTTAGCTCTTTGTGTTTCGTTTATGGTAGAATACATAAAGGGAGGATCTATATGGATTTAAAAACACTAAGAGAGCTATTAAAGGATAAACAATTAACTAAGATTAGAAATGAGTTATCAGTCCTCCAAGAGGCTGACATAGCTGAATTGCTTGAAGATATAGAGATAAAGGAATCATTATTAATTTTTCGCTTGCTTCCCAAAGAAGTTGCAGCAGAAGTCTTTTCTTTTTTTGATGTTGAGAGACAATCAGAAATTTCCTCTTTAGTTAGTGATAAGGAACTTGCAGATATAATTAATGAATTGGATTTTGATGATAAGATAGATTTAATTGAAGAAGTGCCTGCTAACTTGGTTAACAGGATATTACAACACTCTACAGTTGTTGAACGTAGACTTATTAATGAATTCTTAAATTATCCGGAAGATTCAGCTGGTAGTCTGATGACTATAGAATTTGTGGGTCTGAAAAAAGAAATGACAGTTAATGATGCTATGGATAAAATAAGACGTATCGGTCTTGACAAAGAGACTATTTATACAAGTTATGTAACAGGTTCAAAACGAACTCTAGAAGGAATAATATCCCTAAAAGATTTGGTACTCAGTGACAAAGAAACAGTTATATCCAATATTATGGAGACTGGTGTCATATCTGTTAATACCCATGATGACCAAGAGGATATTGCAGAAGTATTCAAGAAATATAATTTCTTATCATTACCAGTAGTTGATAATGAAAATAGATTAGTTGGTATTATCACCATTGATGATATCGTGGATGTTATTGAAGAAGAAACAACTGAGGATTTTCAACGTATGGCAGCGATTGAGCCTACTGAAATAGAATATCTTGATGCATCAGTATTAGTATTAGCAAAGAAGAGATTACCTTGGTTGATAATTCTTATGTTTTCAGCCTATTTGACTGAAATGGTAATGAACCATAACAATGGTCTGATTATACAGTTTGCATTAGCTATATATACTCCTATGCTTATGTCAACAGGAGGTAATGCAGGAGCTCAATCAGCAACATTAGTGATACGTAGTATAACTTTGGGAGAAATAAAATTCATGGATTTCTTTCGTGTATTATGGAAAGAGATAAGAGTAGGATTAATGGTTGGTACTACACTTGGTATACTTAATTGTATTAGAATATATCTTACTGATGGTGAAGTATCAAAAGCAATAATGGTAGGTTTAACATTAATATGTACTACTACGTTTGCAGCTATAATTGGTGGAACACTTCCAATAGTAGCCAAGAAATTAAGACTTGACCCAGCAATAATGGCAAGTCCAATGATTACTACTATTGTAGATGTGACAACATTACTAATATTTTTTAGAGTTGCATCACTTATTTTGGCATAGAATTATTTGCATTATTATATGTGTTTATGATAAAATAACTTGAATATCAAATATTGCTAAGGTAGAAATAATTATTAATAATAAATAACGTAAGACAAACAAGGAGGAAATTAAATGTTAGTAACAGGAAAAGAAATATTACAAAAAGCTCATGAAGAAGGATACGCAGTAGGTGCTTTCAATACAAGTAATCTAGAAATGACTAGAGCAGTAATTGAAGCTGCAGAAGAAGAAAAATCACCAGTAATCATTCAAACAAGCCAAAGTGCTATTACTTATGCTGGTAGTACAGAAATAGCTATGATCGTTAGATTATTAGCAGAAGAAGCTTCTGTACCTGTAGCATTACACCTTGATCATGGAACTGATTGGGATGTAGTTATGAAGTGTCTTAGAGACGGATGGACTTCAGTAATGTTCGATGGTTCAAAATATGAATTTGATAAAAATATCGAAATTACTAAGCAAGTAATAAGCATAGCTCATCCAATGGATGTTTCAGTAGAAGCTGAATTAGGTAAAATTGGTGGAGTAGAAGACCATGTTAAAGTAGATGCAAAAGATGCAACTATGACAGATCCTGATGAAGCAGTTGAATTTGTAGAAAAAACAGGTGTTGATTATTTAGCAATAGCTATTGGAACAGCTCACGGAGTATACAAAGGTGATCCAGAACTTGATTTTGATAGATTAAAAGATATAAAAGCTAGATTAAATATGCCTATAGTACTTCATGGTGCATCAGGTGTACCAGAAGAAGATATTAAAAAAGCAGTATCATTAGGCGTTAACAAAATCAATATTGATACTGATTTACGTCAGGCATTTAAAAAAGCTATGCATAAAGTTGTTAAAGAGCAACCAGACGTATATGACCCAAGAAAAATGTTAGCACCAACTTCAGATGCTATCAAAGAAGTTGTAAAGACTAAAATAAGAATGTTCGGTAGTAACAACAGAGCATAATAAAAAAAATAAAAAATTTACCATAAAAAAGTGTTAATTCACTTTTTTATGGTATAATATATATAATGTATTAAATTGCTTAATAAAATATAAGAAAACAACAGATATACTAATAAAGGGTATATAGACTATTAACATTGCTAAGACTAAGACATTATATTGAATTACATTATTTATATAAAATAAGTTCAATATAAGCATATCCAATTTATATTTCATATGACTTATCATTATTAATCCCAATATAAAATGTGTTTTATATATTAAATAATTAGATAGTAACTGATTTAATTAATAGATGGTTTATTATTATATTGTTAATAATCATCATGGGACAAACTTTGGTATATATTTATATTGGAAAATTTTTATTAATAAATTAAGTCTAACTAATATAACATATTTGATATAATATTTACATAGTTTCGGTTGGAGTAATAATTAATTAAAAACGAAAGGGGTGCTCTAATGAGTACAGATTTCAAAAAATTCACTTTAGCTGAGCTTCGCAAGAAAGCAAAAGAAATTGGCATTAGAAGTGTTACAACATTCAAGAAAGCAGAGCTTGTGCAAATTCTTACGGAAGTTGAAGCTAAACAACAAGGGAAAGAAGAAGAAAAACTAGAACAAAATATGGAACAAGAAAAGCCACAAAAAACAGAACCAGAACAAAAAGAAAAATCACAACCTAAAACAAAAAAGAAACTAGTAAAGAAACCGCAGCCAAAACTCGAAAAAGTGGAACAAAAAGAAGAGCCGAAGATAGAACAAAAAGCAGAAAAAACCATTAATAAAGAGAAAATTGTTCCTAAGAAAACAGATTATAAAAAACAGCAATATAAAATAGAAGATAGAAAAGAAGTTCAAAAAGTTATAAATAAAGAATCTAATGAAAATAACAAGGAAATCAAAAAAGAAGTACATAGAGATAAACCAGCTAAAACTGTACCTTCAGATTTCCAAGATTTAAATAGCGGAGAAATAGCTTACGGAGTATTGGAAGTATTACCAGATGGATTCGGTTTTATTAGATGTGCTAATTATCTACCAGGTGAAGATGATGTTTATGTGTCACCATCACAAATTAGAAGATTTAATTTAAAGACTGGAGATTTAATAATTGGTAATATAAGAGTACCAAAAGAAAATGAGAAATTTAGAGCATTACTATATGTCCAGTCTGTAAATGGCGATTCACCTGCCAATGCGGCTAAAAGACCTAATTTTGAAGACTTAACACCTATTTTCCCTGATGAAAGGGTTCGTCTTGAAACAATCTCTTCAGAATATTCAACCAGACTAATTGATTTTGTTGCGCCTATTGGTAAAGGGCAAAGGGGTATGATTGTGGCACCTCCAAAAGCAGGTAAGACAACATTGCTTAAAAAAATTGCCAATGCCATAACAAAAAATCATCCTGATTCTCATCTTATAGTTTTATTAATTGATGAAAGACCCGAAGAAGTAACAGATATAAGACGTTCTATCAATGGTGACAATGTAGAGGTTATATATTCTACTTTTGATGAACTGCCTGAACATCATAAAAGAGTTTCTGAAATGGTGTTGGCAAGAGCCAAGAGAATGGTTGAGCAGAAGAAAGATCTATATATATTGCTTGACAGTATAACAAGATTGGCAAGAGCTTATAACTTAACTATTCCACCTAGTGGAAGAACTTTATCTGGAGGTCTTGATCCAGCAGCGCTTCATATGCCTAAAAAATTCTTTGGTGCAGCTAGAAATATCGAAGAAGGAGGAAGTCTTACAATACTTGCTACAGCACTTGTTGAAACAGGAAGTAAGATGGACGAAGTAGTATTTGAAGAGTTTAAAGGAACAGGTAATATGGAGTTGGTTCTTGATAGAAAACTATCTGAAAAAAGAATATTCCCAGCTATTGATATTGCCAAATCTGGTACAAGAAGAGATGATCTACTATATACAAAAGAAGAGATGGAAGCTATTTATAGATTAAGGAAAGCAAGCAGTAATATGCGTTCAGACGAGGTTACTGAGAGTATACTAAAAGTTTTTGTTAAATCTAAGAATAACACGGATTTCTTTAATACAATCAACAATAATCTACTAGATAAATATAGATAAATAATAAAACTATTTAATTCAGTCCATGAAAAGTATTGCATAGTGTTATTTCATGTGTTATAATATAAAAGCTGTTTTAAAATATAAGTTCGACCTATGTCGGCATATAATATTAAGTTTAATATTTGAAAGAGGTGAAACAAATGAAGGAAGCAATTCATCCAAAATATCATCAAGCTAAAGTAAAATGTAACTGCGGTAACGAGTTTGTTACAGGTTCAACAGAAGAAAGCATTCACGTTGAAATTTGTTCAAAGTGTCACCCATTTTATACTGGAACTCAAAAAGCAGTTTCTGCTCGTGGACGTATAGATAAGTTCAACCGTAAATATGGTATGAACCAAGAAAATAACTAATTAGCTAAGAAGTTGAGGATTATCCTCAACTTTTTTTATCTTATACTATATACAATTTTTCACAAAATTAAATAGGTAGATAAAAAAAAGATAACATGTTATAATTTAATAAGTTTAAAAAATAATATAATATGGAAGTGATATAATTGAAACCAGTAGATATAGGAGGTCAAGCTGTTATCGAAGGTGTTATGATGAAAAACAAAAACACCTATGCGGTTGCTGTCAGAAAACCAGATAAAGAGATAATAATTGATAAAAGAGAATATACAAGTTTTTCCGAGAAGGTAAAACTTTTTAAGCTACCCATATTCAGAGGTATGTTAGCATTTGTGGAATCATTAATTATAGGTATGAAGATTCTTACTTATTCAGCTGAGTTTTTTGAAGTAGAAGACGAGAAAGAAAAAGAACCAGGTAAATTCGACAGATTTTTGACTAAAGTATTTGGAGACAAATTAGATAAAGTTGTAGTAGGTTTTTCTGTTGTATTGTCAATTATATTGGCAATAGGATTATTTGTGTTATTACCTTTAGGACTTTCTCAATTAGTCAAGGATAAATTACCAAATGAGAGTTTAATCAATTTGGTGGACGGAGTAATAAGAGTTGTTATATTCCTTGTATATCTTAAAATAATTTCATTGATGAAAGATATACAAAGAGTTTTTCAATATCACGGAGCAGAACATAAATCTATAAATTGTCTAGAACACGAAGAAGAACTTACTGTTGAAAATATCAAGAAACATTCAAGATACCATAAGAGATGCGGGACAAACTTCTTGCTTATTGTAGTTCTTATGAGTATACTAGTATTAATGATTATTGATGTTAGGACATTTTGGTTGAGGTTCGCTGTAAGATTATTATGCTTACCATTAATAGCTGGATTGTCATATGAAATTATAAAATGGTTAGGCAGATCAGAATCAAAACTTGCAGCTGTTATTGCAAAACCTGGATTATGGTTACAAAGATTAACAACAAGAGAACCAGATGGTTCACAGATAGAAGTTGCAATTGCTTCATTGAAAGGGGTCTTAGTTAACGATGAAGAAGACCATAAGGAACGCATTGGATGATGGAATTAAGACTTTATCAAGTAATAACATTACTGATGCTAGATTAGACGCTGATTTATTACTGGAACATGTACTTGGAGTTGATAAAGTATATATTATTATTAACGGTAATGAATTAATGGCAGAAGAAAAATATAATATGTATATTAATCTTATAGCAGAGAGAGCTAAGGGTAAACCCCTTCAATATATAATTGGATACCAAGAATTTATGGGGTTGACATTTAAAGTAAACGAGAATGTGCTGATTCCAAGACAAGATACTGAAATACTTGTATTAGAAGCAATCAAATACATCAAGGAAAACAATATAACCAATATACTAGAGATTGGTACAGGTACTGGTTGTATTCCAATAAGCATATGTTATAATTGTAATGATGTAAAAGCTACTACTGTGGATATATCAGAGGAAGCCCTTAAAATTGCTAAAGAAAATGCAATCATTAATAATGTTGCTGACAAGATACAATTTGTCAGAAGCAACTTATTTGAAGATATAGAAGAAAATCATGACTTTCAACTTTTTATATCCAATCCACCTTATATTAGAAGTAACGATATAGATGAATTGATGATTGAGGTGAAAGAACATGAACCTATAGGAGCCTTAGATGGAGGAGAAGACGGACTATATTTTTATAGGGAAATCTCCAAAGAGGTTAAAAACAGAACAAAAAAAAGGAGCTATATTTTATATGAAGTAGGACATGACCAAAGTGATGACGTTAAGAAGATTCTAAATGCATTAGGATACACGGATATCAAAATCTACAAAGATCTAGCTGGAATTGATAGAGTTGTAGCTGGTGCATATAATAAATAAGGGATAAGATATTCTCTGTGAGAATGAAGCGGCTTAGTCGCTTTTATTGAGGTAATTTCATAATTATAAATTCCCTAACAATATAGAGAGGTGTAGTTATGTTTGGTAAATTAGACGGTATTGTAAGTAAATTTGAAGAGATATCTGAGATGATAAATGATCCAGATATTATTAGTCAACAAGATAGATGGCGTAAGCTTATGAAAGAGCATAGTGATCTATTACCAATAGTTGATAAGTATAAAGAATACAAAAACACTAAGATTAATTTAGAAGATAGTTTAGCTATTCTGGAAGAGGAAGAAGATCCAGAAATGAAAGAAATGGCTAAAGAAGAACTAAACGAGAGTAAGGAAAGACTAGTTCAGATAGAAGAAGAACTAAAGATTTTATTATTGCCAAAAGATCCTAATGACGATAAAAACGTTTTTGTTGAAATTAGAGGTGGAGCTGGTGGAGATGAAGCAGCTCTATTTGCTGGAAGTCTATTTCGTATGTATTCAAGGTATGCTGAAAGAAATAGGTGGAAAGTTGAATTAATAAGTTTCAACGAATGTGGCGTTGGTGGTTTCAAAGAAGTAGTATGCATGATTACTGGTAACGGTGCCTATTCAAAATTAAAATATGAAAGTGGAGTGCATCGTGTTCAGAGAGTTCCTGTTACTGAGTCAGGAGGAAGAATCCATACTTCTACAGTTACGGTAGCTGTATTACCTGAAGTTGAAGATGTAGCTGTTGAGATTAATATGAATGATATTAGAGTAGATGTATTCAGAGCCTCTGGTAATGGTGGGCAATGTGTCAATACTACTGACTCTGCTGTTAGAATTACTCACTTGCCAACTGGTTTAGTAGTTAGTTGCCAAGATGAAAAATCTCAGCTGAAAAATAAAGATAAGGCTTTAAAAGTACTTCGTTCCAGATTATTTGATATGGAACAAGCAAAACAGCAAAAAGAATTAGCTGAGAACAGAAAAAGTCAAGTAGGTACAGGAGATAGAAGTGAAAAAATACGTACTTACAACTTCCCACAAGGTAGAGTGACTGATCACAGAATCAAATTAACATTGCATAGACTGGACAGTATACTTGATGGAGATATAGAAGAAGTAGTTGATAGTCTAATAACAGCAGATCAAGCTCAGAAATTAAAAGATATTGCAAGTGTATAATATGATTGGTATTTAAAACGAAATAGAGATTTTTGTAGAATCAAATAAGGTATTGCTTTGACTGATTTTATATGATGTGAACTGTCTCATAGGGATTTATTTTACTAAGATGAAATTGTAAAATATATTATGAGACAGTTTTGTTTATATATAACATAATTTAGATATATATTTGTTAGAGTATTAAAACACTCATTTTATTATGCACATTTACTACATATAATGATGCATGTTATAAGATTAGCCGAAATATAGATATATTTTACTAAAAATATGATAAAAACATTGTGATATTCGACATTATTACCATTGCATATTGCACATAATAGTAGTAGAATCTAATTTGTGCTATTTTAAATTTATATTAGGGGGCATAAAAAATGGATTTTTCAGCAATGATGCAACATGCACAAGAGTATCATTTTTTATTACAACTGGCAATATTATTAGTAGCCGCTGCAGTTGGCGGATGGTTGGCTTCAAAAGTATCAATGCCACCAGTTCTTGGACAAATACTAGTAGGAATTATTATAGGTCCGACAGTTTTTGATTTGGTAGATGGTGAAGATATACTAATACGTGACATATCACAAATAGGTGTGGTATTTTTAATGTTTCTAGCTGGTTTAGAAACTGATTTAAAGGAACTTAAGGCATCAGGAAAAGGTGCTTCAATTATTGCAATGGGTGGTGTACTGTTGCCGTTGGGTCTAGGAACGCTGGTTCCATTATTATTCTTCAAAGGTTTTTTACCAGACGGAGATGCACATCATCAATTAATGTTTGCATTATATATAGGTACGATATTAACAGCAACTTCTGTTAGTATTTCTGTTTCAGTTCTTAGAGATATGAAACAATTAGCAAGTAAACAAGGGATTTCTATCTTGGGTGCTGCTATAATAGATGACGTTGTAGGAATCATTTTATTAGCTGTAGTATCAGGTATGGTTAATCCTTCAGCAGATACAAATGTAACACAACTAATGATAAAGATCATATCATTCTTTGTTATAGCTGTTATTGGAGGTATAATCATCTCAAAGGGTATCACCAAATTTGCTCAAGGCTCAGTATGGAGAGATAGAATTGTAACATTTGCTATAATATTATGTTTTGTCTTTGCGTATTTAGCTGAGATGTTTAGTGTAGCAGCAATTACAGGAGCATATTTTGCAGGTGTAGCACTTGCTACAACACCATATAGACATCGTGTTGTCAGTAAGATACAATCATTTGCTTATGCATTATTTACACCAATATTTTTTGTAAGTATTGGACTGAGTGCAGTTATAAAAAGTGATATTGTTAATTATATAGGTTATGCACTAGTGATAGTAGTAATCGCTATATTTGGTAAAATAGTAGGTTGTGGTCTTGGTGCAAGATTATCCGGATTTAAAGGAAGACAATCATTACAGATTGGTGTGGGTATGATAGCCCGGGCAGAAGTAGCGTTGATTGTTGCTAATCAAGGGCTGAGAAGTAATATAATAACGAATAAGACTTTTACAAGTATAGTTTTATTGGTGGTTATATCAACAATCGTTACACCACCTCTCCTAAAAATGTTATTTAAAAGTGAAAAACCAGTTGAAGTATCACAGTGTGAATAGTATAATGATATTTTAAATAGGGAATGTCATATAATAGAAATAAATATTATTTAAACTAATCGTTGACTAGTAACAGTCCTTAAAATAAGGACTTTGTATAATAAAACATAAAGGAGTGATAGTGTGTACGTATTGTTTATTGTATTAAATGAACCTGAGTATTTACCTGAAGTTTTATTTAAAATGAAGCAATTAGGTATTAGAGGGGCGACTGTCATTGATAGTATGGGTGCTACAGCAATAAGTAAAGATATCTATAATATACCTGTAATTGGTGGTTTCATGAAATCTATCGATGGTGATACTCATTATAACAAAACGGTTTTTTCTGTTATTGAACGTGAAGAACAGGTAGAACTAGTGATGAACCATATAGAAAGAGTGATAGGTGGAGATATGAAAAAACCTAATAAAGGTATTATGTTTGTATTACCTGTTACTCATATGCGAGGCGGAGAATTACAACGTCATATTGAAAGTAGAGAGAACAAAAAAGTTATGGCTAAGGAATTCGAAAGTGAATATTATTAAAAAATCCTATTTAAGAAAAGAGGATGATATATGCTAAACTGTAAGTATATTCTTTTTATAGTTATTAATGATGTGAAAAAATCCAAGAGTGTCAAGAAAAAGTTGGCTGACTTAGGTATATCAAGATATACCGTTATAGATACATTTGGATTATCAGCGATAGAAGGATGTAATGCAAAAATATCGTCTAAGATGTTTAATTACATGAATAATCCTGATAACAAAAAATATAATAAAACTATATTTGTTGCACTTCCTACTGAAGAAGCTGCAATAAGTGTAATGGATGAAATTGAAATAATTCTTGACTTGAATAGTGATAAAACAGGAAAAGGAATAATGTTTACTGTTCCAATCTATAAGAGTCATGGTATAAGGATATAGTTGAAAAATCTCTGATTAAGTAATTCATGCTTAGTTGGAGATTTTTGTGTATATTATATTACTTTTCTTCTAATAATAAATGTGTAGATTATAAGAAGGAGAGTGTAGATATATGAAAGCTAAAGAAATAATGACATCTGATATAGTTTCCGTTAATGAAGATACATCTATCAAAGAAGCTGCAAGAAAAATGAGAGATGAAGATGTAGGGTCAATACCAGTAGAAGATAATGATGAGCTAGTCGGAATAATAACCGATAGAGATATCGTCTTAAAAACTATTGCAGAAGATCTTGATGCCCAAGATGCAAAGTGTAAAGATATCATGTCAAAAGACGTTATAACTGCAACACCTGATATGAATGTAAAAGATGTAGCTGATCTAATGTCACATAACCAAGTAAAAAGAATTCCTGTTGTAGAAGATAAGAACGTAGTTGGTATAATTTCTTTAAAAGATCTATCTCAGGCTAGAGCGTTTGAAGATGAAGCTGGAGAAGTATTGAATGATATTACAGAAGATGATCACAATACTTTTAGATAATAGAAAGTACTCATACTGAATAATGAATTGAAAATTTTTCTTGTACTATTAGAGGTAAGGGAGTTAAAGGGTTGCGTATACTTACTGTTAATCTTTCTCTCCCTTTTTTAATACAATAGATGATATGGTTTGAAACCCGATAAACTCCAATAAAAAATATTGACTTTTATATTAGACTATGATATTATTTATAAAAATATATAAAACTAATTCGACAGTACGCAAGTCGACCTTTAATTTGGTACAGAGAGACCAGCAAGGGAGGAAATTATGATGCGAGACATCGGTGCGTTCTTTTATTGTATAAAAAAATATACAAACTGCATAATGGATAATATGAAGACAGATAATATTATTATGGCAATTCTGTCCTCATTTGTAATTGAAAAAAATAAATTTTGTAATATTAGGGAATATACATGGTGATTGATTATTACCATGTGTATTCCCTTTTTCATTATTTACAAATAAACTCAGGAGGGTTGAATTAATGAAATTATTAATTAAGAATGGAACAATAATTAATCCAAAAGAAGACTTAGTCAAAAAACTAGACTTGCTTATTGAAGATGATGTAATAGTAAAGATACAAGAAGATATTACTTGTGAGGCAGATGAAATTATAGATGCAGAAGGATTATGGGTTACACCGGGACTTATTGATGTTCATGTACATCTAAGAGAACCAGGATATGAACATAAGGAGACTATAGCAACAGGAAGTAAAAGTGCAGCGGCTGGAGGATTTACAACAATATGTGCTATGCCTAACACTAACCCAGCTATAGATACAAAAGAACTAGTTGAAATGGTAAAACAAAAAGCAGAAAAGGAAGCTGTAGTGAATGTTCTGCCAATAGGAGCAATAACATTAGGACAGAATGGAGAGCAGCTGGTAGATATTGAAGCTATGTCAAAGGCAGGTATCTGTGCTATAAGTGAAGATGGTAAATCAGTAATGGATGCAAAGATACTGAATGATGCTATGATACAAGCTGAAAAATTAAATATACCTGTATTATCACATTGCGAAGATGCCAATTTAGCTAAAACAGGAATTATGAATGAAGGCATTGCCAATAAATTAGGTGTAGAAGGAATACCACCAGAATCAGAAGACATAATTGTATCAAGAGATATAATCCTTGCAGGAAGAACAGGAGCTAGACTTCATATCTGTCATATTAGTACGAAAGAGAGTATAGACTTTCTAAGAAATGCTAAGGAAAGTGGTTTGAATGTGTCTGCAGAAGTATGTCCACACCATTATACGTTGACAGAAGAAGATGTAACAATAGAAAATACGAATACTAAAATGAATCCGCCATTAAGAAGTAAGAAAGATGTTGAAGCGGTAAAAGAAGCATTAAGAGATGGAGTAATAGAGATAATAGCCACTGACCACGCTCCTCATCACATTGATGAAAAAAATCAAGGATACGAAAAAGCACCAAACGGTATAGTTGGACTTGAAACAGCTGTGGCATTAGGAATAACTGAATTAGTTGAAACAGAGATATTAACGCCTCTACAACTTATCAGGAAAATGAGTTATAACCCAGCTAAAATGCTAGGAATTGATAAAGGAACATTGGAGAATGGAAAAATCGCTGATATAACAATTATTAATCCTACAGAAGAATATGAAATAGATGTAAACAGATTTCATTCAAAAAGTAAAAATAGTCCTTTCCATGGAAAACATGTAAAAGGAAAGGTTAAATATACAATTGTAAATGGAAAAGTAGTTTTCAAATAAAGATTTATAAGGAGGAAGATAGAAATGGTAGATCAATTAATAAGAAAGATTAAAGAGATGGATAATGCAACTGTTGTAGGATTAGACCCTAGGTTGAATTTTGTACCAGAATATATAAAAGAAAGTTCATATGAGAAATATGGAAAGACTCTTAAGGGAGCAGCTGATGCATTTTATAATTTTAACAAAGAAATAATAGATAATGTATATGACCTAATACCTGCTGTGAAACCACAGGTTGCCATGTATGAGCAATTTGGTGTTGATGGACTGAAAGCTTATATAGATACAATAGATTATGCAAAAGAAAAAGGTCTTATAGTAATAGGAGATATCAAAAGAAGTGATATAGCTTCAACAGCTTTAGCATATTCCAATGGACATATTGGTAGAGTAGAAGTCGAGGAAGAAGCATTCGAAGTATATAAAGAGGATTTCATAACTCTAAACCCTTATCTAGGATATGATTCCATAGAGCCTTATATAGGGAATTGTAATGAGTATGATAAAGGATTGTTTGTGCTAGTAAAGACATCCAATCCAAATAGTGGAGAGATACAGGACCTTATTGTAGAAGGTGAAAAGATATATGAGAGAGTAGGAAAGCTAGTAGCTGGTTGGGGAGAGAAATCAATGGGTGAGCTTGGCTATAGCAGAGTTGGAGCAGTTGTTGGAGCAACTTATCCAAAGCAGAGTACTGAGCTTAGAAAAATTATGCCTAAGACTTTCTTCTTGGTGCCAGGTTATGGTGCACAAGGGGCTACAGCAGAAGATTTGGCTGGATGTTTTAACAAAGATGGATTGGGAGCAATAGTTAATTCTTCTAGAGGAATTATTGCGGCTTATACTAAGGAAGTTTATAGGAAGAAGTTCAAGGATGAGGAATTTGGTAAGGCTGCTAGAGAAGCTGTGATTAGTATGAGGGATGATTTGAATAGGGTGAGATAGAGATTTAAGTGGTGCAGGACGGTCAGGTAGTAAAGGGTGGACTAACGTATGGATAATTAAAATAATAAATTAAAGATAAAGTTTATGATGATAGATAATTGATGACTTAGAAGGAGTTTACTATATGAGAGCTAGATTGATTCTTGAGAATGGGACTGTATTTCATGGGAGAGCTTTTGGGTATCTTAAGGAGACGGTTGGAGAGGTTGTTTTTAATACTGGAATGACAGGATATCAGGAAGTGTTGACTGATCCGTCTTATTATGGACAGATTGTTACTATGACTTATCCTTTGATTGGTAATTATGGTATCAATTTGGATGATATGCAGTCTAAGGGAGCTAAGGTCAGAGGATTCATTGTTAGGGAAAAATGTGATGATCCTAGTAACTGGAGATGTGAGTTTGAGCTTGATACTTATTTGAAAGAGAATAGAATATTAGGTTTGGAAGATATAGATACTAGGGCATTGACTAAGATAATTAGAAATTATGGTACCATGAAAGGTATTATCACATTAAGGGATTTAACTGATAGTCAGATAAAATTACAGTTGGATGGATTTAACAATAATAGTGCGGTAAAAGAAGTTACTACTAAGGAAGTACAGGTTGAAGATGGTGATGGGTTGCATATCGCCATGATGGATTTTGGGATTAAGCAGAATATTATTGATTCGTTCAAGAGTAGAGGATGTAAATTGACTATTTTTCCAGCTGATGCCAAAGCAGAAGAGGTATTGGCGGTAGAGCCTGATGGAGTATTCCTTAGTAATGGACCGGGAGATCCAAAGGATATACCAGGGTCTATAGAGGAGATTAAAAAGATAGTTGGGAAAAAGCCTATAACTGGTATATGTTTGGGACATCAACTTTTAGCTTTAGCTCTTGGTGGTAATACTGAGAAACTGAAATTTGGACATAGAGGTGCTAATCACCCAGTGAAGGACATGAAAACTGGCAAAATCATGATAACATCCCAGAATCATGGTTATGTGGTTACTGATGAGGGTCTGCCAAAGGATGTTAGTGTGACCCATATAAATATGAATGATAATACTATTGAAGGTATGAGGCATAATAAGTATAAGATCTATAGTATACAGTTTCATCCGGAAGCTTGTCCGGGACCATATGATACAGATGGGATATTTGATGAATTTATTGACACAATGAATGACCAAGGAGGTAAATTAGATGCCTAAAGATATGAGCATAAAAAAAGTATTGGTAATAGGATCAGGACCTATAGTTATTGGGCAGGCTGCAGAGTTTGATTATTCAGGGACACAAGCTTGTCAAGCGTTAAGAGAAGAAGGAATCGAGACTATATTAGTTAATAGTAATCCAGCTACAATCATGACTGATAAAGAAGTAGCTGATAAAGTATATATAGAACCACTTACTATAGAGTATCTAGAAAAAGTAATTGATATTGAAAGACCTGACAGTTTGATTGCTGGTATGGGTGGACAGACAGGACTTAATATAGCTGTTGAGCTCTATGATAGTGGAATATTGGACAAGTATAATGTTAGAGTTATAGGAACATCCATTGAGGCAATAAAAGAAGGAGAAGACAGGGAAGATTTTAAGAAATTGATGGAGAGAATTGACCAGCCTGTTATAGAGAGTAAGATTGTAACCAGTATGGAAGAGGGTGTAGATTTTGCTGCTAAGATTGGTTACCCTGTTGTAGTAAGACCAGCTTATACACTTGGTGGAAGTGGCGGCGGTATCGCCGAAGACAGAGAAGAATTAAAACAAATATTAGCTAAAGGTCTGCAATTAAGTAGAGTTGGGCAAGTTCTATTAGAAAAATCAATTAAAGGTTGGAAAGAAATAGAATATGAAGTTATGAGAGACTCTTTTGGTAACTGCATAACTGTATGTAATATGGAAAACATTGACCCTGTTGGAGTACATACAGGTGATAGTATTGTTGTAGCACCATCACAGACTTTATCAGATGTAGAATATCAAATGTTGAGAAAAGCATCTATAGACATAATAAATGCCATAGGGATTGAAGGAGGATGTAATGTCCAGTTAGCACTTCATCCAGATAGCTATGAATATGCAGTAATTGAGATTAATCCAAGAGTTAGCCGTTCATCAGCCCTAGCATCAAAAGCGACAGGATATCCAATAGCCAAAGTAAGTACCAAGATAGCGTTAGGCTATGGACTAGATGAAATCAGTAATGCAGTAACTAAGAAGACAAAAGCATGTTTTGAACCAACACTTGATTATTGTGTAATAAAAATACCAAAATGGCCTTTTGACAAATTCAGAAGAGCTAAAAAGACATTGGGAACTAAGATGATGGCGACTGGAGAAGTTATGGCAATAGGAAATAACTTTGAATCGGCACTATTAAAGGCAATTCGTTCCCTTGAGATAGGAGAATACTCACTATATCATAAAAAAGCCGCTACAAGAAGTTTGGAAGAGCTGAAAAGAAGGGTACAGATACCTGATGATGAAAGATTATTTGACTTGGCAGAGCTTCTAAGAAGAAATTATAGAATAGATAAAGTATGTAGAATAACTGGAATAGATGAGTTTTTTGTTAATAAAATAAAAGGAATTGTTAATGAAGAAGAGAAACTAAGAACTAAGACAATAGATGATGTAGATAGAGAATGGATGTTATATCTCAAGAAAAAAGGATTCTCTGACAAAGCCATAGCTGATTTTGTGAAATGTAAGCCAGTAGAGGTATACAACCTTAGAAAAGCCTACCATATAAAAGCAGTGTTCAAGATGGTTGATACATGTGGTGGTGAATTTGAAGCTTTATCACCATATTATTACTCAACTTATGATGAATACGATGAGGTTGAAGTGTCTGATAAGAAAAAAGTTATGGTTATAGGCTCAGGACCTATTAGGATAGGACAGGGGATAGAATTTGATTATTGTAGTGTACACAGTATATTAGCTCTTAAAAAAGCAGGGATAGAAACAATAATAGCCAATAACAATCCAGAAACGGTTAGTACAGATTTTGATACAGCTGATAAACTGTATTTTGAACCGCTTACAGAAGAAGATGTACTGAATATCATTGAAAAAGAAAACCCAGATGGGGTCATTCTACAATTTGGAGGACAAACAGCCATTAAGCTAGCTGGATTCCTAGATGAAATGAACGTAAATGTGTTGGGAACTAAGCCTAAGCAAATAGATGAAGCAGAAGATAGAGAAAAATTCGATGAATTAATGGAGTCACTTGGAATAGAAAGACCTAAGGGTAAAGCTGTTTGGAATCTACAGGAAGGCTTGGAAGAAGCAGATGTATTAGGATATCCAGTACTTGTAAGACCATCCTACGTACTTGGTGGACAAGGTATGGAGATAACTTACGACAAGATAGAATTGGAAAGATACCTTGTACAAGCCTTTGAGAGAGACAGCAAAAACCCAGTATTGATTGATAGATACTTGATAGGTAGAGAGATTGAAGTAGATGCAATATGTGATGGAGAAGATATCTTAATCCCTGGAATCATGGAACATCTTGAAAGAGCTGGAGTCCATTCGGGAGATAGTATATCAATATATCCATCCAAGAATATCCAGCAGGAAATAAAAGACAAGATTCTTCATCATACAAGACAGATAGCTAAAGCGTTAAAAGTAATTGGTATGATTAATATTCAATACATTGAATATAAGAATGAATTATACATCATAGAAGTAAATCCTAGGTCTTCAAGAACAGTTCCATATATAAGTAAAGTAACTGGAGTTCCAATGATTGACTTAGCTACGAAAGTAATGTTAGGAAGCAAGCTTAGTGAGTTAGGATTTGGAACAGGTTTATATAAAGAGGCAGATACAATAGCTATTAAAGTTCCAGTATTCTCTACTCAAAAACTGCCTGATGTAGAAGTCAGCTTAGGACCAGAGATGAGGTCAACAGGTGAGGTTCTAGGAGTTGGAAAGACTTTTGAAGAAGCATTGTTCAAAGGATTCATAGCTTCTGGTATGAATATGCCAAAAGAAGGTGGAACAATCCTAGCTACGATAAAACCTTATGACCAGGAAGAATTCATACCTATAGCAAAAGGATTTGCTGATAAGGGATATAGATTCCTTGCAACAGAGGGTACTGCAAAAATTCTAAAAGAACATGATATAGATGTAAGTATTGTAAAGAAAATCAGTGAAGGCGTACCAAATATTCTAGACTTAATTAGAAGTGGTATGTTAGACTTAGTAATAAATACACCTACTAAAGCAAATGATTCAACAAGAGACGGATTCAGGATTAGGAGAGCGGCAATAGAAGCTTCGGTACCAGTTTTGACTTCTCTTGATACAGCTAGAGGGTTGTTAGATATCTTGTGTACAGATCTGAAACATGAGGATACGGATGTGTACAATTTAGGGGTCAGGGTAAAGTGTTAGAATCACTTGCCTTACTCTGAGAAGCGATCGGTCTGCGTGATTCTAATACTTTACCCTTCGGTCGTTAAAGACAGAAACCGGTAATTGATTTAAAGTAAGTTGTGTTTATAGAAATTAATAACAGCTGGAAAGGAGATATTATGTGTCAAGATAATTTTAGAGATAAGCAAGGGGCAGAGATAATATCTAATGTGGAAATAGCGGATAATGTATATAGGATGGTTATTAGGCAGGAAGAGATTGCTGTTAATGCTAAGGCAGGACAATTTATTAATGTTTATTGTAAGGCTGAAAGTAGGATATTGCCTAGACCTATAAGTATTTGTGAAGTGGATAGAGATAAAGGATTAGTTACGATTGTTTATATGATTGTTGGTATGGGAACTAAGGAGTTTTCTGACCTTGATTCAGGGGATAGAATTGAAGTGTTAGGTCCATTAGGTAATGGGTTCAAGATTAAAGATTGTGATGAGAGTATTATTGTCGGTGGTGGAGTTGGTGCACCACCTCTTCTTGAGCTTGTGAAGAATCTGCCTGGTAAGAAAAAAGTTTTTCTTGGATTCAAAAGTGGGGAGTTTTTGACGAAGGAATTTGAGAAATATGCAGAAGTTCATGTTGCGACTGATGATGGTTCGATTGGAGAAAAAGGAAATGTAGTTGAGTTAATGGAAAAAGTTGGAGCCAAAGGAAGTATGATATATTCATGTGGACCAAAACCTATGTTGGCTGCTGTAAAAGATATGGCTGAGAGATTAGAAGTAGATGCTCAGATATCATTAGAAGAAAGAATGGGCTGTGGTATAGGGGCTTGTGTAGGATGTATATGTAAGATTAAAGCAGATAATGAACTAGGATATATTCATAAGAAAGTATGTAAGGATGGACCTGTTTTTGATGCTAAGGAGGTAATGTTTTAATGAATACTTCAGTAAATATAGCAGGGATTGATTTTAAGAATCCTGTAATGACTGCTTCTGGAACTTTTGGGTCTGGGAAAGAATACTCGGAATTCGTAGACCTCAATAGACTTGGGGGAGTAGTTGTTAAGGGAGTTGCAAGTAAGGAATGGTTAGGCAATCCAGTGCCTAGAATTGCAGAGACTTATGGTGGAATGCTTAATGCAGTTGGTTTGCAGAATCCTGGGGTAGATGTTTTTATAGAGGAAGATATTCCTTTTCTTAGAAAATATGATACCAAAATTATTGTTAACATAGCTGGAAAAACAGTGGATGAATATGTAGGTGTTGCTAAGAAACTTCAAGATGCAGATATAGATATGATAGAACTTAATATATCTTGTCCTAATGTTAAAGAGGGTGGTGTAGCATTTGGGACTGACCCTAAAATGGCTGAGTATGTTACATCTCAGGTCAAGAAACATGCTAAACAACCATTGATAGTTAAATTGAGTCCTAATGTGACAGATATTACAGAAATAGCTAGAGCAGTAGAAGCAGGTGGAGCGGATTGTGTTTCATTAATTAACACTTTGCTAGGTATGAAGATAGATATTTATAAGAGGAAACCTGTACTTGCTAATAGGGTTGGAGGATTTTCAGGACCTGCTATAAAACCTGTTGCAGTAAGAATGGTGAATCAGGTATATAACAGCATTAAATTGCCTATTATAGGTCTTGGAGGGATATGTAATGGGGAAGATGCTATTGAGTTCATGTTGGCTGGTGCTACGGGAGTTGCTGTAGGGACTGCTAATTTTATGAATCCTAGGGCAACGGTTGATGTCATTGAGGGAATTGAGAGATATATGGAGAGTATGGGAGTTAAGGATGTTGGGGAGTTGATTGGTGGGGTTGAGTAATAAGTAACGGTCGGGGAGTAAAGGGGTATGTTTCGCCGGCAGGTTATACGTCCTGTATAAATTGCCGGGCTCGCCGTCCATGGCTCGCTACTCCACATACCCCTTTACTCCCCTCGGTCTTGACTTATTAAGTTTGGTGGGGAGACTGAGAGAGTGATTTATAAACCCTATAGTCGGGGTATTAACATATATCCGTACTAAGATATGATTAAAATATAGAGTGGAGATAGTATAGGGGAATATGGAGCAGTGAGCCATGGATGGCGAACTCAGCCTTTTAAACATGGACGTTTAATTGGCTGACGGAATATTCCCCTATACTATCGGAGTGACTGTTAGGCACTATTATAAAATTGCCTATACAACAAAATAGAAACTAAATAAAGTATTGAAATTAAAAAATATACTTTTAGGAGGATTAAAAATGGAACAATACAAGAAAGAGTTTATTGAGTTTATGGTTGAGTGTGGAGTATTGACTTTTGGAGATTTTACTACTAAGAGTGGTAGAAAGACTCCATTTTTTGTGAATACGGGGAATTATAGGACTGGGAGTCAGTTAAGTAGACTTAGTGAGTTTTATGCTAAAGCTATTATGGATAATTTTGATACTGATTTTGATGTGTTGTTTGGACCAGCTTATAAGGGAATACCTCTTAGTGTAACTACAGCAGTGGCACTTAGCAATAATTATGATAAAGAAGTGGCTTATTGCTCTAATAGAAAAGAAATAAAAGATCATGGTGATAAAGGAATTTTGCTTGGAAGTAAGTTGCGTGATGGTGATAAGGTTATTATTATTGAGGATGTTACAACTGCGGGGACATCAATCTATGAGACTATGCCAATAATTAAAGCTAATGGTGATGTGGATGTAAAAGGATTGATCATATCTGTAGATAGAATGGAAAAAGGGCAGGGAGATGAAAGTGCTCTTAATGAATTATCCAAGAAGTTTAACATGAAAACTTGTGCTATTGTAACTATGGATGAGGTTGTAGAGCATTTATATAATAAAGAGATTAATGGTAAAGTATTGATAGATGATAAGATGAAAGGCATGATAGATTCTTATTATAGTATTTATAGAGGAAATTAGAAAAGAGTAAATTTAATATAATAAAGATAATATAAGACACCTTGATGTTATATGAGAATATATATTTTGTATTGGGCTATCCTATTGGATGGCCTATTATTATAGGTAAATAGTATTAATTTGAAAAATGGAAAAATTTATAAGGAAGTAAATTTTATACACCTGATATCAATTATTTAGACTTCCATATTATTCCAAATATTTTATAATAAAATTAGGTAAACATGCTTTAAGTATTACTTAATAAATGTTTACCTTTGATAAGTAATAACACTTATCAATAATAAAATATTAGAGTTGGAGGAGTTTATATGGGTAACAAAAGCATTAACAAATTGATGTCATTATTATGTATTATTACGTTATTAAGTGTATTTGCAGCACCAGTTTTAACTAGCAGTAATGTATTTGCTAACACTTCAATTAGTTACTATGTATCACCAGAGGGAAATGATCAGAATTCAGGGACACAGCAAGAACCCTTTGGTACACTAGAAGGAGCAAGAAATGCTATTCGTACTCTTAAGAGCAGTTCTTCATTACCAGCAAGTGGTGTAACTGTTTATTTGAGAGAAGGTACCTATAATATGAGCAGTTCTTTTGAATTGACAGCTGAGGATTCAGGAACTGAAAGTTCTCCTATTATTTACAAAGCATATAATGGTGAAGATGTAAGGATTATGGGGGGATACGATATTGATTCTACTGGGTTTGTAGGGGTTACAGATCAGACTATTCTTAATAGACTACCAGCAGAATCAAGGGATAAGGTATTACAGATTGATTTAAACACACAAGGTATTAGTCAATATGGAGAAATATCCAAAGCTGGTTTTGGATGGCCTAAGTTACCACCAGCACCAGAGTTATTCATTAACAATAAGACTATGACATTGGCTAGATATCCTAACCAAGGTTATATGACTACAGGAAGTATAAATAACCAAGGTTTCATTCCAAGAAATCACGTTGATGATGATCCTTCTGATCCAGGTTATGTATCACCTGATGAGTATATTAATCAACAAGGACCTATTTTTTCGTATTCTGATACTAGAGCTTCAAGATGGACTGATGAAGATGAAATATGGTTATTCGGTTATTGGAAATGGGATTGGGCAGATGATAACCTAAAAATAAAAAATCTTAATACTTCTTCTAAGCAGATAGAAGCTGATCATCCAAGTTTCTATGGTATTATTAGTGGCAAACGCTATTTTGCGTATAATCTATTATCAGAGATTGACATGCCAGGTGAATGGTATCTTGACAGGACAAGTGGTATTTTATACATATATCCAGAGAGTGATTTAGCAAGTAGTAAAATACAGCTTTCAACTCTAAATGTTCCACTAATCAAGATGGCAGGAACTTCCTACGTAACAATAGAAGATATTACATTTGAATTATCACGTAGTGATGGAATTCATATGACTAATGCAGATAACAACCTAATTGCAAAATGTACATTTAGAAGATTAGGACAAAGAGCGGTTGTAATCGGAGACCCTTCATCAATAGGTCATTCAACTAATGATCCAGCAACTATACCAGATGGTGGAACTAATAATGGTATCGTAGGTTGTGAAATCTATGAAACAGGGGCAGGAGGAGTTTTCGTAGCAGGTGGAGACAGGATATCTCTTACACCAGGAAACAATTATGTTGAAAATAATCATTTTTATGATTTTGCTCGTATTATAAGAACTTATACACCAGCTATCTCATTAAAGGGAGTTGGTAATAGAGCAAGTCATAACCTTATTCATAATGCACCTCACTTTGCAATTGAATTTGGTGGTAATGACCATATAATCGAGAATAACGAATTGTATAATGTTGTTTATGAAACTAGTGATGCAGGTGCAATTTATACAGGTCGTGATTGGACATACAGAGGAAATGTTATCAGAGATAATTATATCCATAGTATACCAACTATAGGTGGACATGGTTCTCACGGGGTTTATCTAGATGATGCCATGAGTAGCGCAGAAATTACAGGTAATGTATTCTATAACATCAGTAGTAGAGCATTCTTGATCGGTGGTGGTAGAGACAATATCATTAGTAATAACATCATGATTGATTGTGGTATGTCTTTATCATTGGATGACAGATTACTTGGTTGGGCATCAGATTCAGCTAAAGCTCCAGATGGAACACATTATAAAAGATTAATTGCAATGCCTTATCAACAAGAACCTTGGAGTAGTCGCTATCCAGAATTAGTTAATATTTGGTCAGATAGTCCAGCAATTCCAAAAGGTAATGTTATAACAAACAACGTTATATATAAAAGTGGAGCAATGAGTATAGCTAGTAAAGCTTCTCAATATGGTACCATCAATAATAATTTAACCCTAAGTGCTAGTGATAATCCAGGCTTTGTGGATGAGGCTAACAACAACTTTGCCTTAAGATCAGATTCTATGATTTATCAGCAATTACCTAATTTCCAAGCTATTGATTTTGATAACATGGGATTAAAAGTTGATACATACCGTAGTAACTTAAATTCTGCTTTCGGCGATTTTACTGCTGTTTCTCCACAAAATAATGATACTGACTTAAACGCAGCAGGTGTAGAATTAGAATGGACACCATGTGAAGGTGCAGATTATTATAACGTTTTAGTTGCAACAGATTCTGATTTTACTAATATCGTATTTGATGAAAATGTAGAGACTAATAAGAGATCAATAGGTGGTTTAACTCCTAATACTACATATTATTGGAAAGTAGTAGCATCATCCAATGCTAATTGTCTATCAGGAGTAGAAAAGATGAATACAAATGGTATCTTACAATTCACTACAGGTGAAGCATCAGGAAGTACATTTTTAAGTGATATGAACTGGACTTCTTGGACTGGATATCAAGAACCAAATAAAGATGTAGATAGAGATGGAGATTCATTAAATATCAATGGACAGACTTATACTAAAGGAATCGGTACTCATGCAAATTCTACTATCATATACAACTTAAATGGTAATTATACTAGATTTTTAAGTGATATTGGTGTAGATGATGATGTTAACGATAAGGGAACTATAGTATTCAAAGTCTATCTTGATGATGTTTTGAAATATGATAGTAATGAAATGACTGGTTCTAGTGCTACAAAATATATTGACATTGATGTAACTAGTGGTAATGAATTAAAATTAGAAGTAACAGATTCAGGTGACGGTATCCATTATGATCATGCCAACTGGGCTAATGCTAGACTTGAAGGCGGTAACGGAGGAATACCTACTACTCAACCTATTATGATACAAGCAGAAAATTACAGTAGTATGAGTGGTATAAGCAATGGTGGCGATATGATAGGAAGCTGTGATAATGGTGATTGGGTATGTTACAATAATATAGATCTTAGTACAGGGTATAATCTTCTAAAAACAAATGTTGCAGTACCAGCTCAATACGCAGGATCTAGAGCTGAAGTAAGACTTGATAGTACTACAGGTACATTAATAGGAACTTTTACAATTCAGGCTACAGGTGCATTTGATGTATTTGAAGAACAATCTATAAATATAGTAGGGGCTAGCGGCACACATGATATCTATGTTGTTTTCAAAGATTATTATGGTGTAGGTAACTTCGATTGGTTTGAATTCAGTAATTAGATTAATTAGTTAGGCAGCTTACCCTTGTGGTAAGCTGTTTAGTTATGTGCTAATATATTTACATAATCATAATTTATTAGAATGTGTGGTGAAAAAATGAGGTCACATCATAGTTTATATAATCCTATGTGGATAGAAGATAATTATCAGCTGGAAGTTAGAAGTTATTATTATAGACATTGGAAGCAGTTTAACATGAAATTCCATAAACATGATGAAATAGAAATAATGTATGTCATTAAAGGCAGATGTACCATAAGAACAGAAGAACAAAAATATATCTTGAAAAAGGGAGATTTCATTTTATTAGATGCAAACGTACCACATGCTCTAATAGTTGATGAAGAAGAAACCTGTAGAATGCTTAATATTGAATTCAGATTCATAAAATCAGTAACCAGGTATCTGACATTTGGAGAATTGGTGTCACAAGTTAAATCAGTACGTACAATGTTGGAGATGAAAAAATCACATATACAATTAATAGATACAGGTGAAGTTTATAATGATTTACACAAAATCATCAATGAACTTAATCAGAATAAGGAAAATCTAATGATACAGATATTATTGATGCAGTTGATGATAGATGTTTCTAGACAGCTTGTACATTTTACAGACCAAAGTATATCAAGTAAAAATAAATATGTAAAAAAGGCTATAGAATATCTTTATCATCATTATGACTGCGATATAAAAGTATCTCATATAGCTGAAAGTATTAATATACATGAAGGTTATTTGTATAGAATTTTTAAACAAAGTACTGGGAAGACAATTATGAATTATCTAATGGAAATAAGACTTGATAAAGCAAAATTAATGTTAGAGAATACAGATGTTTCTATTACTGACATAGCTGAATATATAGGAATTAACAGCAGACAATATTTTACATATATCTTTAAAAGATATTATAAATTAACACCAAGTAATTATAGAAATAATTTTACCACAAGCAGAAAAAATAAAAGAGTATAGAATTCTTTTCTTTTTTATTCTATGTGGTGAGAAATTTTAAAGCTTAATTAATATATAATTGTTATAATCCTATCATAAATTGATTTTTATGAAGGAGGAAGTAATATGGCTTTTAAAGTAACGTTTATTGGAGCAGGAAGTATTGGTTTCACAAGAAAATTATTACAGGATTTATTATCAGTACCAGAATTCAATAACATCCAGGTAGCATTTACGGATATAAATGAAAATAATCTTGATATGGTTACAAAACTTTGCCAAAAGGATATAGATGCAAATGGATTAGATATCAAGATTTTTGCTACATGCAATCGTAGAGAAGCTATAAAGGATGCTGATTATGTAATAAACGTAGTTAGGATAGGAGGGCTTGAGGCATTCAAACCGGATGTGGAAATCCCAATGAAATATGGAATCAGTCAATGTGTTGGTGATACTTTATGTGCTGGTGGAATAATGTACGCACAAAGAGGTATACCTGCAATCCTAGAATTCTGTAAGGATATCAGGGAAGTAGCACATCCTGATTGTATAATGCTGAATTATTCTAATCCTAATGCTATGATAACATGGGCATGTAATAAATATGGTAAAGTAAAGACAATTGGTCTGTGCCATGGAGTACAACATGGACATGAGCAGATGGGAGAAGCACTTGGTATTCCTTTTGAAGAACTAGATATCATATGTGCAGGAATCAACCATCAGACTTGGTATATACAAGTGAATCATAATGGCGAAGATATGAAAGATAAATTATTAGAAGCTTATGAAAATCATCCAAAACTTAGCCAGGCAGAAAAAGTAAGAATAGATATGTTAAGAAGATTTGGTTATTATAGTACAGAATCAAATGGACATCTAAGTGAATATTTACCTTGGTATCGTAAACGTTTGAATGAGATAGAAAATTGGATAGGTCATGAACTATGGAATCAAGGTATCTATGCAGGTTATTTAAATGAATGTATACGTACAAGAGATTCATTTGAAACAGATTTTCCAAAATGGATTAATGAACCAGCAAAAGTTTACAAACAAGAAAATAGGAGTAATGAGCATGGTTCATATATAATTGAAGGACTTGAGACTGGAAGGATATATAGAGGACATTTCAATATAGTAAATAACGGTACAATTACTAATCTACCTGATGATGCTATAGTTGAAGTTCCTGGATACGTGGATGCTAATGGTATTAACATACCTAAAGTTGGAGATCTTCCACTTGGTTGTGCAGCGGTATGTAACAGTAGTATTAGTGTTCAAAGATTAGGAGTGGAAGCGGCTGTTCATGGAGATGATAAGTTATTAAGGCAAGCTATGATGGTAGATCCTTTGGTAGGCGCAGTATGTAACCCACCTGAAATATGGGAGATGGTTGATGAAATGCTAGTTGCAGAAGAAAAATGGTTGCCACAATATGCTCAGACCATTGAACAGATAAAAAAGAATAATAAATAGTATCAAGGGCTGTATTAGAGATTTGATATCTTTATACAGCCCTTATTGGTTAAGTTTTTCATACTAATTCAGCTAATCTAGTAACAGCTACAAATATGTCAGAAATCTTATACCATGTTGGGTAGTCAACTATTCCAGTAACTGGAAGTAAAAACGCTTTTTGGAAAATCTCTACAGCTTCTTTTGTTTTTGGACCATAGACTCCATCCACTTTTAATCTAGGTATAGCGGGATAATTTTTGGATATAGCATTCAGTTGACGTTGGATAACTCTGACAGGTTCTCCTGTGGAACCTTGCTGCAAATTATAACCTGGGAAAGATGAAGGTATTCCACTCACTTTTTCGGCAGTATTGATATACATGTCACTTCCATAGAAGTATCTAAGGATCTCTATGGCATCGTCACCTAGGTCACCTCTATATTTACTTCCCCATTGAGTCATCCAATTCTCACATTGAACTCTGACACCATCACAATATTGAGTAAGTATAGGTTGAACAATTCCAGGTCTTGATAGATAATTCACGAATAATTGATCTACTATATCTGAGATATTTCTATATATGTTTCTACCATACACGAATTTATGGTCAAATGCTGTAGAAGATGTAATGTTAAAGTTTTTGCCTTTTGCTCTATACCATTCTGTATATATTCTATTTAATGTAAACGAAAGTATAGCTAATATATTAGCTTGTATAGTACTTTCAGGCCAAGTGGAATATATTTCAGATGATGCCACATTTTTAATGTAACTAGTGAATGGAACAAAATAATTAGGTGCACTTGTATCATCAGGTGATCCGTCATGAACAATAATAATGCTAGGTACAACAGGCTGGTTCAATACAATGAAGCTATCTTCAACATCATCTTTTACTTCACTTTCTGGAATTTTTGGTGGATATTCTGCATATAGAGTATGAGGGTCTATAACTAATATTTCTTGCTGTTGCTGCTTGATCTTTGAAGAAACCTCTACAGAAGGAATCATTCTTACATCTTGTAGAGCTAATTGATCTGGTAATATCTGACATCCTGCAATTTTAACTGTTTCAAATTCTGGTGCTGTTATTTCAAGATTATATTCTGAATAAGGTTTTGGATTATTTGGTTCAAGGCTATATTCAAGTGGTGGAGCATCTAGGTCTATAGTTACTGTTCTACCAAGATTAGTGGTAGTCAATTCTTCAACGATTTCATTTTCAGGAGTAGCTTTTCTAATAGTTACTTTTGCAGAATTGATAGGCTTAAAACCTAATTGAGTGACCGTATTCACTGATAACTGACCAAAAGATTGAGTAGACGTTTCGGCTGGATAAATCCTTTTTCTCATAATTCTCCTTACTATTTTGGGCATGATTTTACTTACTTTCAGTATATGAGAAGACAAGTATTATTGATAAAAAATAAATCTAATATTTTTAGTTATGATAATAAAAAAAGAGAATACTACTTGCGTAGTATTCTTATGTGGGGGAGAACATATTGTAAACAGGGATACTAAGTAACCTGTTACAACCAATCTATAAGCTAGCCTTTATATAAAGACCAGAATAAGGTTGTTTGATCCTTATATAAAGGCTAATTTATTATCCATAAAAAAGCTTCCATACAATGAATCGTTATTTGGTATCCCTGTAGTAATAAGTATATCCAAATATAATTTTTTATATTCAATCATAGTCCAAAATTATTAACTAAAATAATCACAAATTTTAGTTAAAATTAGATATTTATTGACTATAGTTATATGTAAAGGTAAACTATAATTAAACTCGAATTTTATGACATAATAACAATTATGATTTATCCATAAAAAGTAATTCAGTATTATATTAAAACTTTTACTTTTTTGGAATAATACAATTTTTATAGGAGGTATCAAATATGAATATAGCTAGTTACATAGACCACACAATACTTAAACCAGATGCGACAAAAGAACAAGTCATTAAAATATGTGAAGAGGCAAAAGAATATAATTTTGCTTCAGTATGCGTAAATGCATTTAGAACCAAATTAGTGAAAGAGCAGTTACAAGGTTCTAATGTAAAAGTGTGTACAGTAGTAGGATTTCCACTTGGTGCTGTACCAACAGAAGTTAAGGCTTTTGAAACTAAATTAGCTATTGACCATGGAGCTAATGAAATAGATATGGTTATTAATATTGGTGCATTGAAGGACAAGGATTATGACTATGTCTATGAAGATATCAAAGGTGTTGTTGATGCTTGTAAGAATAAAGCGTTGGTTAAGGTAATTATTGAAACTTGTTTATTGACAGATGAAGAAAAAGTTAAGGTTTGTGAATTGTCTGTTAAAGCAGGAGCAGAATTTGTTAAGACATCAACTGGATTCAGTAAAGGTGGAGCAACTGTAGAAGATGTTTCACTGATGAAGAAAACAGTTGAAGAAAATGCAAAAGTAAAAGCTTCTGGTGGCGTTAGAGATTATGAAACAGCTAAAGCTGTTATAGATGCTGGAGCTGATAGAATAGGAGCAAGTGCAGGAATTGCAATTGTAGAAGGTTCTAAATAGATCTTACCATCAGTAAATTATAGGCAAGCCTTATGCTTGCCTAATTGAATATTTTAGATAATTCATCTAATATGAAATCATTTTGTTCTTTATTCATAAAACAAAAGCGGAAAAATTGTGAATTAAGAAATGGGAATGTAGAAGCATCTCTAATCATAATTTTTTTCTGTATCAATGTTTCAAATAATTGATGTGAATCTATATCGTTTCTTAATATCTTGATTAAAATAAAATTAGCTGTTGGTGGATATACTTTAATATCTTTCCAGCTATCCAATTCCTTGTATATTCTATTACGTTCTTGTTCAATGAAATCTTTTGTCATTTTGATATATTCTTCATCTTCAAACATAACCTCACCAGCAAAACTTGCTAAAGAGTTGATTGTCCAAGGATTTTTTAGATTATTGATCTTCTCCATAATTGTTTTATTACCACAGATACCGTATCCTAATCTTAAGCCAGGTGAAGCATAGAATTTTGAAACTCCTCTAGTTATAAACAAATTATCATATGAATTTGTAAGTCCAACAGAAGTTATTTTATCCATTTCCTTTGTAAATTCAATATATGTTTCATCTACCATAACATATATATTTTTTTCATGGCAATATTCTAATATGCATTTTATGTCTTCAGAATAAATTGATGTTGATGTAGGGTTATTAGGATTACATATAACCAGTAAATCCATATCATCAGTTATATTTAATAATAAATCTTTAATATCTATCTTGAAATCCAGTTCTTCTTTCAAAGGATAATAATTAGAAGAACCACCGCCTATTGAGATTTCTCTTTCATATTCTGAATATGTAGGACCCACAATAAGAGCTTTTGTTGGTTTGATGATATTAATGAATATGGAAATAAGTTCAGTTGAACCGTTACCAACAATTATATTTTTATAATTAACATCTATATATTTTGCCAATTGCTTTCTTAATTTTGTATACGCCCTATCAGGGTACATTCCTATAACATTAACATTTTTCGATAGTAGTTCTAATAGATTTTTAGAAACTCCTAGTGGATTGACATTTCCGCTAAAATTGATGATATCATATTTATTTATATTATATACTGATTCTATTTTTTCTAGGTCGCTACCATGAAAATGACTTTTTTTATTTGACACTTAATCACTTCCTTTACATCTATCATTATACCTATTAAGATTCAAAATGCAAGTCAAATTCAAGATAGTTAGTATATTGTTGATAACAATTAATTATAGAATTATATTTTCTTGAAATGTTTTTTTATTAAAGTTATTATAGATAGTAATATCGGCATAACCAATAAGATACCTATACCTAAATAACTTACATAATCAAGGGCTTGTCTTAGCATATCCATAGTTGTAGGTATTAAAGTTAGGATGAATACTATAGCTATAAGGATAAACACGATAATATTACGATTTATTTTAGAAAATAATTTATTAAGTAAAAATACTGCCATGTATAACGAGAGAACAATTGTACCAAAAGTACTCAAAAGCCATGCTACTATAAAAATGGAATCTAATCGTTTTAAGAATTGCAAGGCATCAATTTCAATTCTTCTTATTGAGGCGAATCTAGCATCTTCATAGTGAATAATGCTATCAACTCCCATAACAGATATAGATGATTCTACATTTATGATATAGACTATTCCTATTAAAACCAAAATACCTAATATATATCTAAAAACCTTTTTATTTTCTTTTTTAAAATCCATTGGTATTACAGCTAATAATTCTATACCCACAAAAGGGAAAATTATTTTAGGAAGAGTTTTTATTAAACCTTCTACATCTAACAAGAAGAAAGGCTTTATGTCAGTTAATTCACCCTGTGAGAAGATTGCAATATCCAATATTAGGGCGAAGATAATGAAAACTAAACAAAATATCTCAAATATTCTTCCTAAAACATGGATATCATTAAGCAATGTATAAAAACACACAATAAGCATAAAGGTAGTTAAAGCCCATATAGGTGTGTTTATTAAGAAAGAAAGTTTTATTGTTTCGCATGTCAATTTAGTTACAACAGTAGCTGTAGATATTGAATAGATACTGATGATAAATATAATACAGTATGATATAAATGTACCAGTAAGAATTCTACTATATTCAAAGATAGTTTTATTATTAAAGGTTTTTGCTAAATAAGTAAATAGAAATGCTGAAAAAATAATAATAATATCACCTATTACTATAGATATCCATCCACCAGTACCCATGTCTTCTGCAATGTTTTTAGGAAGAGATATTATTCCGTATCCTACTATATAAGAAAATATTAAAAAGATTATCTGTTTGTTTGTAAGTGGCTCTTTCAAAAAAATACCTCCAGTTATTGTCGGGTGTCATCTTTTGTTTTTAAATATTCTGGTCTTTTTTTAGATAAATGTATATCGCTTAAAAATAAATGTTTTAAAGCTCTAAAATTTAATGGTGATAAAGGAGCAACATAAGATACTCCAAAACTATCCATGGAGCAGAGATTTACTGTTATTAGAATTACTCCCATAGTAAAACCAAATAATCCGAAAACACTAGTAACTATTATCATTAAAAATTTCAAAATCCTAATAGTATTAGTGATTGAATAATCAGCAGTTGCAAAAGAACTCATAATAGATAATGATACTATGATTACCAGCAAAGGACTAACTAAACCTGCTGAAACAGAAGCTTGACCAATAACTATTGTACCTACTATACCAATAGCGGGACCTATTTGTTTAGGAAGTCTTACACTTGCTTCTCTAAGAATTTCTGCAACTGTTTCCATCAAGAATGCTTCTAGAAAAGCATTAAAAGGTACAGTTGCTCTTGATGTAGCTAAACTAATTATATATTGCGGTGGCAGTATATCCGAATGAAAGCTTACAACGGCAACATATAATGAAGTCAAGAATAAAGAAATCATTATACATAGAATTCTAATAAACTTTGAAAAAATACTTATGAATGTATTGTCAAAATGATCATCACCAGTATCAAAAAATTCTATAAAAGTCTTTGGTACAACTAATGCCAGATTTCCACCTTCCACTAGAATTATTACCTTGCCGTCCAAAATATTGGCGCATGCAGTATCTGAACGTTCAACAATACCAGATTGAGGGAAAAAATTATATGAATTATTTAATATGAATTTTTGTATATAACTGGATTCCAATATTCCGTCAATATCTATCTTGGATATTTTATCTTTTATAGTACCAACTAAGTGTGAATTGGCTATATCTTTAATATATATCACAGCCACTGTAGTCTGTGTTCTTTTTCCTACTATTAATTCATCAATACGTAATTTGGGGTCTTTTAATCTATATCTGATTAATGATAGATTATCATTATAATTTTCATTAAAAGCATCTCTAGCACCTTTTATAGTATTTTCTATATTTGGTTCTTGTACTTGACGTTTTTCAATTTTTAAGGTATTGGCAACAATATATTTTTCTTCTGTAGGTATAATAATGACTGAATTACCTTTTAGAACATAGTTAATGATTTCTTTTTCTTTAGTATCTGTATATAAATCATCAATATAAATCGTATTAATAATCTTGTCAGTAGTGATAGCTTTTTTTTGACATAATAGTAATGGTTTGATGATATTTAATGAAAGCATATTTCTATCAGTTATTTGTTGAATATATAAAATAATAATTTCGGTACCGCCAACATCAAGATATCTAGTAATTATACCAAGTTCTTTAGATTTTTTTTTCCATGAAGTATCAAAAATATTCATCTTGCTGCCCCTTTATTTACTATTTTTAAAATTATCATCGCTTTTTAAGTTTTTGTTTACTATTGTTGTTTTCACATTAGCATTGATATTTGCAGATAGAAACGCTTGTTCCCAATCTATTTCCTGATATTGATAATAATGTTGAGCTTTGAATTCTTCACCAAAATTAAAAATATCACATTTGAAATTTTTTTGAGCTTCTTTGACAAAATCAATAATTTCGTTAGATATTTTATTAGAAAGTTCGGTTTCTAACTGTTTAATCATTTCATCTGAGATATTATGTTTATAATACTGATAACGTAATTCTGCATGTAGGTCTAAATTGATAGTTATGTTTACTATATCATCTTTCAATGAAGTTGATATTTTCCTTTTGTTAATATGAACTCTAAATGAATATTTATTTTGATTATCAAGAGGATCGGGGATTAGTTCTACTAACTTAGTATTATCAGCTAGTATATACAAAAGAGGTTCAGTATCATGAACATCTATTATATCAATTAGTTTAGAGTCTTTGAAAACAGCCAGTCCTAAATATTTTAAATCGTTAGATTCTATACCGATATATGGAAGGACATAACCCACTGAACCAAATGCAATATCAGAAAGTAAATCACCAACATCAAGACAAATTGAATTTCCTTCGTCTTTTAGATTCCTTAATATATTCTCTATAAATAAACCAATTGCTAGAGCCTTATCAGTTTCTATATTAAAACATTCTTTTGTTGGTTCACGGCATACTACAGTATTTAACGTTTTTCTATAATCAAATAAACTATCAACTCTATTTAGATATGATTCTATTCCACGTTTTGCAAATTCTTCACTGAAGAGTACAACCCTAGTAGCGCCAAGAAACGAAGGGTAAGGAATATTTGAATTATAGTTTACTCTAGCTTCTTCAAATGTTTTACCTTGGGCAAATATAGTGTATACGCTGGATGATTGTGATTCACCTGTATCTTCTCTTGGAGATCCGGTTAGTTTTACTATTTCACCACAAAACTGTATGTTATCATCAACATAATCTATTCCCAAAGATATATTTACACATTTTTTATTGATGTCTTTTGAATCCCAGCAACCTGTGAATAATAGCAGGGGTATAAGAAAGATACATATTATCTTTTTGTACATGATTTCACCTTTAATTAATTTTATATAGTAGTAAAGATTATTGAAATTAGTATTACCAATATATGAAATATTAAACATAAATTGACACTATTCTTGACACTTAATTAAGTGAACAATATAATAAATATATACTTTAATTCTATTTACTAATAATCATGATGTTAAAATATGAAAGAGGTAACTAAATGGGACTGATAGCAAACTTAAAGAACATATTTACCAAAAAAGTTATTGCTGATATTGATGAAAAAAATTATCTTGGAGTCGATATCAATAATATTTATAATGATGTAGAAAACACAAGTAAATTGTGCAGCAAACTGAAAAATACTTATAAGGATAAAGAACAGGTAATAGCAGAATATGATAGATTGAATAAGATTCATACCAGTATTCAGCAGATAGAAAAAATGAATAAAAAGCAATTGGCAGAATTCGAAAATTGTGCTAATAATTATATTGCTATTAAAAATGATAAAGTAGAATATGTGGATAGAATAAAGGGAGCAGGACAACAATTCGATTATCTTCAGGATTATGAAGAAAATATTGAGGATGTAATTAAGAATCTAAAAAGTGTTGAGCAACGACAACGAGATGTTAAAAATGATATTACATACATAGAGGGAGAAAAAGGTGATTTGCTATATGGTAAAGAAAGGTTAATCAAGGCACAAAAATTCGTTAAGATCTTGATGATTGGGTTATTAACCATTTTTGCTTTTTCAGCATTGATATTAAGTGTTGTCTATACTAATAATGATGTTGACATTTTTATTCCTTCAATAATTATGATTGTAGTGATAGGGTTTTTTAGTTTGTGGATATATATCTTCAGGAGATACGTCATACATGAAATCAAGAAAAACAATATTTTGATGCAGAGGGCTGTTGAGCTTCTGAATAAAGTCAAACTTAAATATGTAAACAATGAACAGTTCCTTGCTTATGAATATAATAAATACAAGGTTAAGAGCGGTGAGATGCTAGAAGATAGATGGAAACAATTCCAGCAAAACAAAAAAGATAAAAGTAATATACATAAAATATCAGGTAATATAATCATTTTGGAAGATGATATTGAAAGAGTACTTAAAAAACATGATATCCAATCAATTAATTATATCTTGGATAACATTGATATATATTTAAATAAAGATAATAGATACACGGGTATGGAAAACATTAAGCAGGATAAAAAAACGCTAAAGAATACTTTGGAACAATATAATAATGAGATACAGCTTATAACCAAAATATTGATTGATGTTAGGAATAATGATACTACTAATGAAAAGGCTATAACTAAGATTATTAATGAGGTACTTATATAATTAAAAATTATTTTTGGGTGCAAGTCAAAAAAATAGTTTTGTTCTGACGTGGCATTAGCAAAATAGTATATGTATATGTTACGCCAGCAACTTGCTCGTCCTGAGCAAAAAGCTGGGTTCGGCGTTTTTATTATATATGTGAAGAAAAGATAAAAATAAAATAGCCTTGACAAACAAAAAATATTATAATACCATATAATATAATTAGTAATAGATAGTATAAATGCAGTGAGAAAGAGGAGTATGTTTGATACGGCTTACAGAGAGGAAAATTACTTTGAACTTAGTTCAGGTAGCTGAGAAATTTTCTATGATATGACAAACAGAAGGTAGCTTTTTAGCAATTTATCTGAAATTATAGTAGGATAGATCGGATGACTCCGTTAATGGTTATTAAGTGCTTATTTGGTATTGGCTATGCTGATACATTTAAGAATTAAGGTGGTACCACGGTCTTATCGTCCTTATTTGGATGATGGGATTTTTTTATTTTTAGGAAACTATTTTTGATGAGGTGATTAAATGAAAATAATAGGTATTATTTTAGTAGTAGTTGGCGCAATTATTTTTTATGGTGCAAAGCTTATGTATAAAAGGAATAAGAAGAAATTAGATTATAATCCGAATAAGAACGATAATGAGGAATTTTTGGCGTTGTTGAATAATGGAATGATTGTTACTAGAATAATCGGAGCATTATTAGTAGTAGTTGGTGTAATAATGATAGTACTATTTAGTTAATCACTCAACTTTACTATTGGTAAGAAAACATGTAATCATGCTTAATTAAAAGATTTGTAGAATAAAAATAATTACAAAAATATGTAGGAGGCAAGTTATGGCGAAAAATTTAGATAAAACTTACGATCCTTCTAAGGTAGAAGGAAGATTATATCAGAAATGGATGGACAATAAATATTTTCATGCGGAAGTAGACAGAACTAAGAAACCATTTTCCATTGTGATTCCACCACCAAACATTACAGGGCAGCTACATATGGGGCATGCTCTTGACAATACTATGCAGGATATTCTTATTAGATTCAAAAGAATGCAGGGTCACAGTGCCTTATGGCAACCAGGAACAGACCATGCAAGTATTGCTACAGAAGTAAAAATTGTAAAGAAAATGGCTGAAGAAGGAATTACTAAAGAAGATATCGGAAGAGAAAAATTTCTAGAACGAGCTTGGCAGTGGAAAGAAGAATACGGTGGAGTAATAGTTGATCAGCTTAAGAAATTAGGTTCATCTTGTGATTGGGACAGAGAGAGATTTACTCTTGATGAAGGATTATCCGAGGCTGTTGAAGAAGTATTCATCAAATATTACAACAAAGGTTATATCTACAGAGGGGCTAGAATTGTTAACTGGTGTCCAGTATGTCAAACAGCAATATCAGAAGCAGAAGTTGAACATGGAGAAAAAAATGGATATTTCTGGCACATTAAATATCCTATAGTAGGTTCAGATAATTTTGTTGAGATAGCGACAACAAGACCAGAAACTATGCTTGGCGATACTGCAGTAGCTGTAAATCCTGATGATGAACGTTATAGCCACCTTATTGGTAAAAAAGTAATTCTACCATTAGTTAATAAAGAAATACCTATAGTTGCAGATAGATATGTAGATATGGAATTTGGAACAGGAGTAGTTAAGATTACACCAGCTCATGACCCTAATGACTTTGAAGTTGGACTCAGACATGATCTAGAACAGATAAATATAATGAATGATGACGGTTCCATCAATAAAAATGGTGGAAAATATGAAGGATTAGATAGATACGAAGCAAGAAAGCAAATGGTAAAAGACCTAGATGAACAAGGATTACTTGTAAAAGTAAAAGAACATACACACAACGTAGGTATGCATGATAGATGTAATAGCGTTATTGAACCAATGATAAAACAACAATGGTTTGTTAAGATGGAAGAATTGGCAAAACCTGCAATCAGAGTTCTAAAATCTGGTGATTTAAAATTTGTTCCAGAGAGATATGGTAAGATATATCTTCATTGGTTAGAAAATATTAGAGACTGGTGTATATCAAGACAGTTATGGTGGGGACATCGTATTCCAGCTTACTATTGTGAAGATTGTGGAGAAATCATAGTTAGCAAAGAAGCTCCTGAAAAATGTACTAAATGTTCTGGTACCAAGTTCCATCAAGATGAAGATTCACTCGATACATGGTTCAGTTCAGCATTATGGCCTTTCTCAACACTTGGCTGGCCTGATAATACTGATGAATTAGGTTATTTCTTTCCAACTAATGTATTGGTAACTGGATATGATATTATTCCATTTTGGGTAGTTAGAATGGTATTTTCTTCAATGGAATTCATGGGTGAAGTACCTTTTGATACAGTACTTATTCATGGTCTTGTGAGAGATTCACAAGGAAGAAAAATGAGTAAATCCCTTGGAAATGGTATTGATCCATTAGTAGTAGTTAAACAATACGGAGCAGATGCTCTAAGATTAACATTAATGACTGGTAACGCACCTGGAAATGATATGCGTTATTACGATGAAAAAGTTGAAGCTAGTAGAAACTTTGCCAACAAAATATGGAATGCATCTAGATTTATATTAATGAATCTTGAAAACATAGAAGAAAGAGAAGTAGCATTAGATGAATTGACACCAGCTGATAGATGGATATTATCTAAAGCCAATACTTTAGTAAAAGATGTTACAGAAAACATGGAAAAATATGAGTTAGGTATTGCTGTAGCAAAATTATACGACTTTATCTGGGAAGAATTCTGTGACTGGTATATTGAAATGGTAAAACCTAGATTATACAATGATGATGATGATACCAAAGCAGCCGCATTATGGACACTTAAAAATGTATTAATAACATCACTTAAGCTATTACATCCATATATGCCATTCATCACTGAAGAAATATTTACTTTCATTCAAGATAAAGAAGAATCCATTATGGTTTCTGAATGGCCAGGATTTAAAGAAGAATGGAATTTTACAGCAGAAGAATCAGAAATCGAATTGATTAAACAAGCTGTAAGAAGTATTAGAAATGTAAGAGCTCAGATGAACGTACCACCATCAAAGAAAGCAAAAGTATTTGTTGTATCCGATAAAGAAGAAGTAAGAAATACATTCCAAAAAGGAAAAGTATTCTTTGCAACTCTTGGATATGCTAACGAAGTAGTTATTCAAAATAACAAAGACGGTATTGATAATGACGCAGTATCGACTGTTATAGAAGATGCAACTATATTTATGCCTTTCGCTGAACTTGTAGATATTGAAAAAGAGATAGAAAGATTGAAAGCTGAAGAAAAGAAACTTGAAAGTGAATTAGACCGTGTAAATAAAAAATTAGCTAATGAACGATTTGTTAGCAAAGCACCTGAAAAAGTAGTTGCCGAAGAAAAAGCAAAGCTTGAAAAATATTCAAGTATGATGGAACAAGTAAAAGAAAGATTAAATAACTTGATTGCAAAATAAATATAAAAGCAAGTAAGACAGTAATAAAACAGACAACGGCAGTGTGATAAAGGGGCTGTCTGATAATACATTTTTTGGAGAAGGCTAAAAGTTTTGGAAGATAGACTAGGTTTAGCTATTCATACCCTTAAACGTCCTGTTTAAAGGGTATGAGCTACGCCGTCCATGGCTTCGCTTACCGCTAAACCTAGTCTATCTTCCTTGATATTGACGTTAAAAAATGTATTATCAGACAGCCCCTTCTTACTTATATGCCGCTCTTGAGCCAGTAGAAGCTCTAATATTTCTTTAGATTATAAAAGAAAAATGAAAAGTAAACGATACACATTAAAACCAGGATAATATTTCCATAATCAGCAACAGTCAATTTTGTGAACTGGCTAAGATTACTGGATATGGCTATTGCACCAAATGTAATCCAAAAAGCAGATTTGCCTGCCTTATCACGTATAAAAACACTTCGTTCCTCTTTTTCAGCTTTAATTTTATCAACGTATTCAGGTTTATTTCTAACTGATAGATAAATTGCTATTTGAGCAATTCCAATAATTGTAAATGCTAAACATAGAGCATACAAACTTTTTTGATCCTTACCATCTTGGAAATAACCAAGCACACCAATAATGATACCACCTAAAATAAAAGCAAATGACTTTTTAATCTCATTCTTAACATATTTATTCATAAAATATCTCCCTTCAACTAATTAATCTTCTTCCTCATTATAAATAAAAATATCTTCTATTAATTTATCAAAGGCCTTAGAAACCTTAAATGCCAGATTAATAGAGGGGTTATACCTACCATTCTCCAAAGAAATTATAGTTTGCCTTGATACCCCCACCTTTTTAGCCAACTCTTGCTGAGTCATCCTAAACTCTTCTCTCAACTCCCTTATCCGATTCTCCATTCAATACCTCCTTTAGTAAAAAATAATACTTACCTCTTAACAAATGTAAAGTGAACTTTACCACACCAAAAGTATAGCACGCTTTACATTTCATGTCAAGCAAACTTTACATTATATTTTAACTCAACAACATTATACACAATCCCCATTAAGATACACATCGAATTGAATAGAGAGGTTACTAAGAACTCTTAAAAACTAACTACAATGAAATACCTGAATTGACGTACACAATAAAAAAGGTGGTATAGGACTCGTTTTACGCAGACCGTTCCTTGGAGTAAGGCAAGTAAAACGAGTCCTATACCACCTGCCCCCATATACTAACCCCAATCATCTATTTTACTATTGAAACTCCCAACCTAATATGATACATTTATATAGAATTTAATCATCAAAAAAAGTCAAAAAATACAACTATATGCATCTTAAACTTATGTATTTTAATATAAATCCCTGGAGGTATTAACCCTTGAACTATAATAAAGCTGTAAAATATATACTTGATATACCAAAATTCGGAGTAAAATCAGGACTCGACAACATAAAAACCCTTCTAAAACTATTAGATAACCCCCAAAACAACCTAAAATTCATACACGTAGCAGGAACAAACGGCAAAGGTTCCGTATGCACAATGCTCTCATACATACTATGCGAACATGGCTACAAAACTGGATTATTCACATCACCACACCTTGTAGAAATAAACGAAAGAATAAAAATAAACAACACCAACATAAGCAACGACGACCTAACAAACATACTAATCCTAATTAAAGAAAAAATAGATTATATGGTAGATAACGGTTTCAACCATCCAACTTTTTTTGAAGTACTTGTAGCCATAGCATTAGTATATTATAAAAATAAAAACGTAGATTATGTAATCCTAGAAACAGGCTTAGGAGGCAGACTAGATTCAACCAATGTAATTGAAAATCCTATACTAACTATAATAACATCAATAGGACTTGACCATGTTGCTATTCTTGGAAATACTATAGAAGAAATTGCAAAAGAAAAAGCAGGTATAATCAAACAAGGCAGACCTACAGTTTTATATTATGATAAAAAAGAGATATTTGACACAATAAATGTCGAATGTGTAAATAAAAAATCGAAACTTTATAGTTACAATGATTTCCACTATAGTATTTTAAAAAGAACCAAGAAAAACATTGATTTTTCTATAAATAACAAGTATTATAATTATGAAGAAGTTTTTTTAAACACTATAGCAAATTACCAAATTATTAATGTTTCCATTGCACTTACCGCTGTTGAAGTATTAATAGATGAAGGTATGAATCTAAACACAGAATCTATATTAAAAGGTCTTAAAAAATTCAAGTGGCCAGGTAGAATGGAATATGTAATGGACAATATGCTAATTGATGGAGCACATAATGCCCAGGGTATCAGCATGTTTGTAAATAATATTAATAATTTATATGATAATACAGAAATCAACATTTTATACGCTAGTTTAAAAGATAAACCTTACAATGAAATGATTAGTGAACTGAAAAAATGTAATAATATAAATAGGATGATTTTGACTCAGATAGATAGTGATAGAGCAACAGACGTTAATCTACTTAAGGAATCCTGCGAAAAGTTAGGTTACGATAATATTTGTCCAATAGCTAACATACATGATGCAGTTGATTATGCAATGCAGTTAAGTAGGGAAGGTAGAATGGTATGTTGTATCGGTTCATTATATCTGGTTGGCTATATTAAAAGTAAAATCAAAGAGGAGGACCAATATGATTAATTTTGAAGAAGAAATTAAAAGATTTAAACCATGCTTGGAAATTGAACAAGCAGAAGAATCAATATATGCTTATGATTCAAAAGATGTGTCCGATATTTTACAAGAGATGATTAGAGAAATAAAAAATGATGATAAGTAGAGTGGTGAGATAATAATGAGTAGATTATGCCTAAAATGCGGTAGTGAATTAAATGATGAGTATACATGCACTAATTGTGGATTGAAAATTGATATATATGAAAAAATTCAGAATACTTCAAAATTACTATATAATCAAGGTTTGCAAGTTGCTAAGCTCAGAGATCTTACTGGAGCTATCAGCTTATTGAAAAGAAGTTTGAAATTAGATAAAAACAATATAGATGCCCGTAATTTATTAGGACTTATATATTTTGAGATAGGTGAAGTTGTATCTGCACTTCAACAGTGGGTAATAAGTAAAAATATACAAAAAGATAATAATATTGCTGATTATTATATTGAAAAGATTCATCACAATCAACACAAATTAGATACAATAAATTCTGCTGTTAAAAAATATAATCAGGCATTGAAATACATTGAACAAAAAAGCGAAGATCTAGCAGTTATACAACTTAAAAAAGTAATAAGTCTTAATCCTAATTTTGTAAAAGCTTATTGTTTGTTAGCACTTTGTTACATACATGACAATAATTTGACAAAGGCAAAAAAAATATTATTAAAAGTTTTATCTATTGATAAAAGTAATTATGTAGCATTAAAGTATTATGAAGAAATAACCTCACAAGACCCAGAAGAATCCAAAGAAAAAGAGAAGATATATGCAATTGATAAAAAACAAGAAAATTATTTAATCAAGGCTAAGCCCAAGAAAGAAAGCAGGATTAACCCATCAGTATTACAGTTTGGTTATGTAATATTTGGTGTTGTCATTGGACTTCTAGTTGCAGTATTCCTGATTGTACCGGGAAAAGTGAAAAGCAAGACAAAGGAAGCTGATAACCTGAGAAAAGAGATATTAACCAAAGAAAATGAATATGATACTTTATTAGATTCTCTTAATAGTGACAAGGAAAAATTACAATTAGATTTAGATGAAAAAAATGAGCTTGCTAAACAGTATGAAGAAAAAGCAGCCAACTTTGAAGCGTTGGAAAATCTTCAAAGTGCAGTGGCATTTTATCTAGATAATGACAAAGAAGCTGCAGCAAATAAATTATATGTTGTTAAATCAGAGAATTTGACGTCAAATTCAAAACAACTATATAATAAGTTAAGACAGGAGATATACCCTGTCATGGCAAAAAATGCATTTACTGAGGGTTCAAGATTATATAGCAGAGGTAAAAGCCCTGTGGTAGAAAAAAATCTCAATCAGGCTGTTGCTTATTTCAAGACTGCTACAAAATTTGCAAGCAGTGATGATTATTTTGCAGATGATTTGCTTTATTACGAAGCAAGATGTCATCAATTATTGGGTAATAACAAAGAGGCAATTGATTTATTTCAGAAATTGATTGACCAATATCCAAAATCAAGCTTCAAAACTTGGTCAAATAATTATTTGAGTCAATTAAAAAACTAAAAATATAAATTAAGGAGCTGTTTCATAATAATTTTTATGGTAAACATTTCGATGGAGTTTTAATCTATCAATTGATTATTAAAAAATATTATGGAACAGTTTTTTTATACAATAATATATTGGGTTAAAAAGATAATAGTCAAAACAAAATATAATATATTCCTTATTTTAAAAAAAATTACAAATAAAAAAAGGAAATTGGAAATAAATGGAGAATTTATAAAAATATGTAAAATATTTACAGGAGGAGGTAATCTAGTGTCTACCCAATGTAAAATTGTTAAGAGAAACTTAATTGTAAATGTTTCAGAAGAACTCGATCACCATAATGCAGAAATAATCAGAGATAAGATTGATAAGCTTATAATAAAGCATAATATTAAGTGTGTCATATTTGATTTCTCCAATACCAAGTTTATGGATAGTTCGGGAATAGGGGTTATAATGGGGCGGTATAAGAACATTAAAAATATGGGAGGTAATGTTGTTGTTACCAACGTAAATACTAGAATGGATAGAATCTTTAAATTATCAGGTTTATATAGAATAATCAATAGTTATGACGGTGTAGACCAAGCACTAAAAGATATTTCTAATATTAGCTGAATGAGGTATTTGATTATTATTGAACTTATTGAAATAATTAATAGATATTAAAATTCGATATAAAAATAACAAATATTGGTAATAATAAAGGGGGATATTATGAAGTACGAAAATGAAATGAAAATAGAGTTTAGCAGTAAATCACAGAATGAGTCTTTTGCAAGAGTGGTAATTGCATCTTTTGTGGCTCAACTAGACCCAACACTTGAAGAATTATCAGATATTAAGACAGCTGTTTCAGAAGCTGTAACCAATGCAATCATACATGGTTATGAAGAATATGATGGACAAGTTTATATGTATTGCAAAATTACTGATAATAAAGTCTATATAGAAATAAAAGATTTTGGAAAAGGTATTGGTGATATTGACAAAGCACGTGAACCCCTGTTTACTTCAAAACCTGAATTAGAACGTTCGGGAATGGGTTTCACAGTCATGGAGACTTTTATGGATGAAGTGGAAGTAGAATCCAAAGTGGGTGTTGGATCAAAAATAATTATGAGGAAAAAGCTAGAGAGTTTAGAAAAGCTTTAAGAAGGTGTTGAATATGGATAAAACACTAGAACTTATAAAAAAATCTCAGCAAGGAAATCAAAATGCAAGAGAACAGATAGTAGAAGAGAACATTGGATTGATCTGGAGTATTGTAAAGAGATTTTCTAATAGAGGATACGATTTGGACGATTTATTTCAAATAGGTAGTATTGGGTTGTTAAAGGCAATTGATAAATTTGATTTATCTTATAATGTAAAATTCTCAACTTATGCGGTTCCTATGATAATGGGAGAAATAAAAAGGTTTATGAGAGATGACGGGATGATAAAAGTCAGTAGATCATTAAAAGAAGTAGCAAATAGAGTACGTATCAATAAAGATCTTTTAAATAAAAAATTAGGTAGAGAACCTACCATAGAAGAAATATCTCATGAGATTGGTACATCAGTAGAAGAGATCGTAATGGCTCTGGAATCTAATGCAGAAGTAGAGTCTCTCTATAAAACCATACATCAAGGAGATGGTCATCCTATTTTTCTAATAGATAAACTTGAAAAAAACACAGATGAAAACACAGTGATGATAGATAAAATAGCATTACGTCAGGTAATTAGTCAGTTATCTCCAAAAGAAATGGAGTTGATTATATTAAGATATTATAAAGATAAGACTCAGACAGAAATAGCAGAGAAGATTGGTATATCTCAAGTACAAGTTTCAAGGCTAGAAAAGAAGATTCTAACTCAAATTCGTGAAAAATTATCATAAATTAGAGTAATTATTTGAAAGAATTACCCTTATCATATATTTGTTTATTTGTATTTTTCATTCCCATTAAGGAAGATAAAATATAATTTTATCTTATCCAAACCTATGATTATTGATCATAGGTTTTTTTTCAAATTTTTTAAATGAAAATAGTCACTTTTCTTGTAATTACCAGAATAGTTATGGTTAATACTTCAAAAAATATTAGTAACTTATATAAAATTCTAAAGAGGTGATTTAATGAAATATAAAAGGATATTGATAGTTGCTATTATGCTTGTATTAGTATTAGTATCTGTTATGACTTATATGTACTTAAATAAAGAAACAGATATATCATATCAAGGAACATTTGTTAATCGTACCTTTAACCAAAAAGGGTGATTAGATGAATAATGTATATATAAAAGCTAGTAAAAAAACATGTATTATAGGAAAAAAAGATGTTATCATTGACGATATTGCTGATATAGAAGGTAGAAAAGATATAATTGACAAGTTAAAGAATATAATAGTATTTACTATTGATACTGATGAAAAAAAGAATTACTTATTATCAATAATTACAGTAATTACAGAAATACAAAAAGTATTTGAAAATATAACTATCCATAATGTTGGTGAAGAAGATATTATTATCTCCTATAGCCCTAAAAAGAAAGAATGTAAATATAAGAACCTAATTAACATCTTCAAAGTTATATTTGTTTGTATTACCCTTTTTACTGGCGGTGGTATTGCAATAATGACTTTTCATACAGATGCAGCTGTACCAGATGTTTTTGTGAAATTATATAGTTTATTTTTGGGAGAAGAAAATCTTAATCCTCTAATTATTGAAATACCCTATTCTATAGGTTTGGCAGTAGGTATAATAGTATTTTTCAATCATTTCTCTTCAAAAAAATTAACTGATGATCCTACTCCAATAGAAGTAGAGATGAGATTGTATGAAAGAGATGTTGAAGATTGTATAATAGAAAATCTTAGTGATGAAGGGAATAAGCAATAATGTTTTTGCAATATCTATTATTAATTATAATTGGATTTGGCGGTGGGGTAGTTATAGCAGGTGGTGTCTTTGCTTTCATAGCTATTATCGGAATTGTTCCTAGATTAGCTCAGAAAACAGCAACACAAAAATATATCTGGGTATATGAAGATGCCATTATGTTTGGTGGAATGTTTGGAACCTTAGTAATGATTATTAATTTTGAGTTACCGCTAGGGAATATAGGAGGGATTATATACGGATTTTTTTCCGGTATATTTGTGGGATGTTTAGCTGTTTCACTAGCAGAAGTATTAGATGTAATACCTATTTTAACTAGAAGGTTTAATATAAAAGTTGGGATGGCATATTTTATTGTAACATTAGCAATGGGAAAATTGATTGGTTCATTACTGTACTTTATCATACCAGGATTTTATAAGCTAAAGTAAAGTAGAGAGGTAAGAAAGGATATATATGATGGGAAATATTAATGAGCAGCAGAAAGAATTTCAAAAATTAATTGATAAAACGTCGCCAAAAGCTAGTCTGTTAAAAAATTGTATATGGGCTTTTGTAGTTGGAGGAATTATATGTTGCATTGGTCAGGGAATTACTGATTTGTTAATGTATGTAGCAGAACTTCCCAAGGATGCAGCATCTACTTTTACTAGTATTATTCTAGTATTCCTTGGGGCATTGTTAACAGGACTTGATATATATGATAGTATCGGAAGAAGAGCAGGTGCAGGTTCAATAGTACCTATTACAGGATTTGCTAACTCTATTGTATCTCCAGCAATTGAATATAAAAATGAGGGTTATGTGTTTGGAGTTGGAGCTAAGATTTTTACTATAGCAGGACCAGTTATTTTATATGGTATGCTTTCTTCGGTAATAGTTGGATTGGTTTATTATATGGTGGGGTTAGGATAAGATAGATTTAGTAGAATTTACAGCATTGATTTTGAAAGGATGATTATAGCATGGGTAGTCAGGTAGGAGAGCAAACTATAGCTTTTGATAATCCCCCTACTATTATAGGACATGGTAATATTGTAGGACCAAAAGAGGGAGATGGATTATTAAAAGAGTATTTTGATAAAATATTAGAAGATACTTTGTGGGGAGAAGAATCTTGGGAAAAGGCCGAGAGTAAAATCCTTAATGCAGCAATAAATTCAGCAATTGATAATGCGAATATAGCAAAAAATGATATCAGGTATATTTTTGCAGGGGATCTTTTGAACCAATTGACAGCTAGTACTTTTGCTATTAGAGATTTCAAAAAACCTTTTTTCGGGTTATATGGTGCTTGTTCAACAATGGGAGAATCTCTAATCTTAGCATCTATGGCAGTAGAAGGTGGTTTTGCAAATTATTGTGTTGCAGCTACATCCAGCCATTTCTGTGGTGCTGAAAAACAATTTAGATATCCATTGGAATTTGGTAATCAAAGACCTTTGACAGCTACTTATACTGTAACAGGTAGTGGTGCTGTTGTTGTTGGGAATACAGGAATAGGACCAAAAGTTACCCATGTGACACCTGGTAAGATTGTTGATCTTGGTGTAAAAGATGCTATGAATATGGGGGCGGCTATGGCACCAGCAGCGGCTGACACTATAATTGCTCATTTTAAAGATACAGGTAGAAGTGCAGTAGATTATGATTTGATAGCAACTGGAGACCTTGGAATGATAGGTAAAAAATTGACCATTGAATTGGTGGGAAAAGCAGGATACGATTTGAGCGATAATTATACAGATTGTGGTATTGAGATATTTGATAATGAAAAACAGGATACACATGCAGGTGGAAGTGGATGTGGTTGTTCAGCAGTTACTTTGACAGGTTATATTTTAAAAGAGATGGCTAAAGGTACATTCAATAGAATTTTATTTATACCTACAGGGGCATTATTAAGCCCTAGCAGCAGTTTTCAAGGTGAGAGCATACCAGGTATAGCTCATGCTGTTGTAATAGAAAATAGCCAAGAATAGTGTGAAGGAAGGGACATTATGATTGATTATATTAAGGTTTTTGTTACAGGTGGAATAATATGTGTAATAGCACAGATTTTGATGGATAAGACAAAATTGATGCCTGCTAGGGTTTTAGTTATTTATGTTTCATTGGGAACATTTCTAACTGGACTAGGTATATATGAACATGTTGTAGAATTTGGTGGAGCAGGAGCGACTGTACCCTTGATAGGATTTGGTTATTCTTTAGGTAAGGGAGTAATAGAAGCAGTGAAGACATCAGGTTTTTTGGGGGTTTTTACAGGAGGAATGACTGCAACTGCTGGAGGAATAACGGCGGCTTTATTATTTGGTTATCTAGCGGCTGTATTATTTAAGCCAAAAGATACAAAATAGAAGAAATAATATGGGCTGTCTGATAATACCTTTTTTAAAAAATGTATTATCAGACAGCCCCTTTGTTATTCTTGATATATGAATGGTGGTGGAGAATAATAATCATCATCAAGATATGGTTTTTTGTCTTTGTCTTCAATTTCAATAGGTTTGTCTTCTGGTGCTATGAATTCTTCGTCTTCGTTAATTTTATCATCAAGGTCACTATCAATATAATCAGTTGGTAATTTCACTTCTGGTTTCTTGACATGAGGTCCATGTACATTGCAATATTCACCGATAGTGCTGTACAGTAATTCATATTTTCTATCTTGTATCCTTGGAGGATGTTTAGGGTCCCAGTTGGAAGGAACAAGAGGTTCAGGTCTTTTTATGAATACTTTTGTATACTTGCTATTGCTTGGACAATATTTATTAGCAGGAAGTCCAGAAACAGAACATATAGTTTGCTTCACATGAACGTCACAAGTCTCAGTTGGAACGGTACCTTTTTCAAAGAATTCAGTCATGATTGTAGAACCACGTGGGTCTTTATTGCATAATCCTAACTTAGCCAGTTTACCCGATTCTGTACATATCTTAGCTGTTACAATATTATCAGGTTTGTAGAATTCTTTTCTAGGCAATCCTTTATGAATTTCTTCCATAATTTTTCGCCAGAGTATCTTATGATAGCTTCTCTTATAAACTTGTTCTTTTGGTGTGTCATAACCTTGCCATATACTGGCAACATAATAAGGAGTATATCCTGTAAAAACAAGGTCTTTCTTCTCGGAAGAGGTTCCTGTTTTACCAGCAATGGGCATACTAACACTATTGAACTTTACAATTGTTCCAGTACCTTTTTTAACTACATCTGTCATAGCATTAGTCAATAAAAATGATGTTGTCTCTTTCATGACCCTAACAGGCTTTGGTTGTTCATTGGTGAGGATTAGGTTATTGTCATGATCTAGTACTTTTGTGTAGAAGATAGGTTTGACATATTCACCATTATTGGCTATAGCGCCATAAGCTGCTGTTAGCTCTAATAGACTAACTCCTTTAGTAACGCCTCCTAGAGCTAGAGAATAGTTTTTATCAGAATATATTTTCCCGTTTATGGTTTCCTTTTCTACCAATGATGTAAATCCAAGATTCAATAAATAATTAAAACTTGTTTCTATTCCTATATCCATTAATGTCTTTACTGCATGAATGTTGATAGAATAGGTGATACTGTCTCTTACAGTTGATAATCCTTTATAATTATATTTGTACTCACTGCTGTCATACCAATTGTGTACTTCCCATGGTACAGAATTTTTTGAAACAGAATATGAAAATGGAACATCATCCAGTACTGTAGCTAATGTGTATCTACCAGTATCAATGGCTGGTAGATAGGCAGCTAATATCTTGAAAGTTGAACCAGGATGACGATAGGTCTGTGTAGCTCTATTTAAAAGTTGATTTCCGAGTTTTTCACCACGACCCCCTGCGATAGCTTTTACATGCCCTGTGTGATAATCAATTATTACCATAGCGGCTTGTGGCTGAGGTACTAGAATGCTTGATTCTGATATTACTTCATCTACTTCAGAAATCCATGAAGCTTTTAATTCTTCTACATAGGCTAGTGCTTCTTTGTCTGTATCAAATTCTTTCTCTTTATAGTAATGCTTTATACCAGAATCCTTTTTATCCACTGAGAGACTATACATAATCTTTACAGAGTAATCTTCTTTCTTAGGAGGATAGTTGGATTCATCAAGGAATTCTTTATCTACTATGTTCTGTATATTGATGTCTTGAGTAACATATACATTAAGACCACCAGTGTATATAAGGTCGTAGGCTTGTTTTTCTGTATAACCTTTCTTAATGACCAAGTCATCTTTTACACGAAGAATGACTTCATCCACGAAATAAGAATAATTGGAATTCTTATTAGCATTTTTATTAGTTAATTCAATCTTGGAATATACATCTTCTTCTATGGCTTGGTTATATTCAATTTCAGTAATCTTACCTTGTTCAAGCATTTTATTAAGAACTATAAGTTGACGTGAATGATTGTTTTCAGGGTTAGCTATTGGGTCATATCTAGTAGGATATTTGGTTATGCTTGCCATAACTGCTGATTCTGCAAGAGTAAGGTCTGAAACATCTTTGTTGAAATATCTATTGGAAGCTGCTTGGACTCCATTAGTACCACGCCCAAGAGCAACTGTGTTCAAATAACTTTCCAGTATAATATTTTTATCAACCCTTTTTTCAAGTTCTATGGCTAGGTATTGTTCTTGGATTTTACGCTGAAATGTTTGGGTAGCTGATAAGACATTATTCTTTATGACCTGTTGAGTTATAGTACTTGCACCTTCACCGGTCAGATCTTTTGATTTTATATTATTTATGATGGCTCTTAGAATACCCTTAAGATCGATGCCTTGGTGTTCATAGAATCGTTCATCTTCAATTGCAATAAAAGCGTCCCTCAGGTGTTCAGGCATTTGGTCTAGTGATGCATATATTCTATTAGCATCAGTTCCATGAAGTGTGGTTATTTCATTCCCAAGTTGATCATATATAAAAGTTCTATATCCTTTTGGCATAATATCTTTATCATAATCAATTTCTGGTGCTGCATCAATGATTGCTTTAGTTATACCAAGCCCAGCTATTATTATGAGTCCAAAGGTTATTAATAGAGTCAATACTAAGATTCGGATGAACGATGTACTGATTGATTTTTTTACTTTATTCGATTTTGATTCTAATTCTTTTTCTCTTTTGCTTTTAGAGTGATTGCTATAATTCATGTAATAGCTCCTTATAATGCATATTGACTGTTTCTTGGTATTTTTCCTATATTAAAAGGATGTCTTTTTTGGGAGTCTATTATTCACAAATTAGGGGAAAATTTACAGTTTTTTTTATGTGTGTATATACAACAAGAGAAACCCCTATGAAGAGGTTTCTCTTAATTATAATCAATCATTTGTATTATCACTATCTGGGTCGTTATTATGTTCATTAGGTAAAAATGGTGTAAATAAATCTGAGTTTACATCAGTATTATCGCTATTACCGTTATTATTATTATTATCACCATCAGGGTCTATAAAATCTGGTGGTAGAATATCTGGTACTTCTGGTTCTGGACCATGAATATTACAATATTCACCTATCATTGAAGGTGGAAGCTCATATTGTCTATCCTGAATTGTAGGTGGTCTTCTTGGGTCCCATTCTTCTGGTACGAATGGAACAAGTCGTTGAATGTATACTTTTTCTTCCTTACTTGATTCAGGACAATATTCTGTAGCAAATAATCCAGAGTCTTTACATATTGTTGCTTTTATATGAACATCACATGGTTCAGTTGGTTCAGTTCCTTTAGCAAAATATTCCGTTCTTACAGTGGAACCTCTTGGATCTTTATCGCATAGTCCAGGAACAGCTAATTTACCTGATTCTGTACATATCTTAGCGGTTACAATTCCAGAAGGCCTATCAAATTCTTTTCTAGGAAGTCCTTCATGTACTCGCTGCATTACTTCTTTCCAAATCTTTTTGTGATAATTTAAGTATCTTTGCTCTTTTTGAATATCATAGCCTTTCCATACAACAGCTGTATAATAAGGAGTGAATCCAGCAAAAACTAAGTCTTTATCACCTGTAGATGTACCTGTCTTACCTGCAATAGGCATGCCAGTAAATTTTACTTTTTTACCAGTACCATGATCCACAACATCAACCATAGCATCTGTTAACAAGAATGCAGTTGTTTCTTTCATTACAGTTCTTGTAGCAGGTTCTTTTTGCATAAGTAGTTTACCATCATGGTCAAGTACTCTTGAATAGAATGTAGGTTCTATATATACTCCATTATTTGCAATAGCAGCATAGGCACCAGTTAGTTCTAACACAGTAACACCTTTTGTCAGACCACCAAGTGTCAGGGATAAACCTTTGTCAGTAAAGCTTTTCCCGTTTACGGTTTTCTTATCAATCAATGTTGTAAAACCTAAATTGATTAAGTAATCAAAGCCTGTCTGAACACCTATATCATTCAGGGTCTTTACAGCTAGTATATTCATTGAATATCGTATACCTTCTCTAACGGTTGTAAGACCTCTAAACTTATAATCATAGTTTTTAGGCCAGCCCTTAGGTTCATTAGGAAATTGAGTAGGGACATCATCAATAACTGTAGCTAATGTATAACCAGCTGTATCAATAGCAGGTAAATAAGCAGCAAGTATTTTAAATGTCGAACCAGGGGAACGAGTGGAAGTTGTAGCACGGTTAAATGTGAGGTTTCCTACTTTTTCACCTCTACCACCCGAAAGTGCTTTTACTTGACCAGTGTGTTGATCAATGATTACCATTGCTGATTGGGGCTGTGGTATATATGTAGGATTTTCAGCAACTATCTCATAGCCTTCACCAGTTAATTCTTTCTTCAATTGTTCAATATAATCATTAGCTTCTTGGTCTGTTTCAAAGGTTTTATTTTTATTAACGACTTTTTTGTTACCATCTTTATCTTTTACTGTTACTGAATAATCTAGAATAACACTGTAATCAACATTTTTCTTAGGGAAAAAGTCTTCATTAGTGTAAGTTTCATCTACGATTTTCTGCATATCAGTGTCTTGATTGATATAAATGCTTAATCCACCACGATAGATTAAGTTAAATGCTTGGGTTTCAGTATATCCTTTTTTAACCATAAGGTCATTTTTTACTCTTGAAATAACTTCATCAACGTAATAAGAATAACTTGAATTACCAGCATAAGATTTGTTTACTATTTGAATATTATTATATACGTCTTCTTTTAGTGCTTCATCATATTGTGCTTGTGTTATTTTCTCCTGTTCTATGAGTTTCTTAAGAATTCTTGTTTGTCTTCTTTTGTTATTCTCAGGATAAGTAACAGGATCATAAAAACTAGGGTTCTTAGTTATTGAAGCAATAACTGCTGATTCAGCAATTGTTAATTCACTTACATCCTTATTAAAATATTTATTAGCGGCTGCTTGTACACCATTGGTTCCTCTACCAAGGGCAACAGTGTTTAGATAGTTCTCTAATATAGTTTTCTTGTCGGATTTCTTTTCAAGCTGTACTGCTAAATATTGTTCTTGTATTTTTCTTTGAAGCGTTGTTTCTGTTGATAATATATTATTTTTAATAAGCTGCTGAGTGATGGTGCTGGCACCTTCACTGAAACTTTTTTCTTTTATGTTAGTGAAAATAGCTCTAAAAATACCTTTTACATCAATTCCATTATGTTGCCAAAAACGTTCATCTTCTATAGCAATAAAAGAGTCTTGAAGATAAGTAGGTATTTCATCAAGTTCTACAAATATTCTATTAGCATTAGACCCATGTAATTGAACGATTTCGTTACCATCTTGATCATATATAAATGAAGTGTATCCTTTTGGAACAATATCTTCTACGTTAATATCAGGTGCAGAGTCAATGATGGATTTAACGAACCCTAAACCAGCACAAACACCTACAATGATTAGTAACAAAAATGCAAAAACTAAAATCTTAATAAAAGATGTGCTTACACTTTTCGTGGCTTTACTTGATTTTGAATCAAGTTCTTTTTTCTTTTTCTCGTTGGAATCCTTACTAAAATTCATAATTTTCCTCCTTCATACAGATGATATTATATCAAATATAACTAGATATAGAAAGCAAAATATATATTTTGGCATAAATTTAATATTTATTAACAGATTATTCATAAATTGTATTGTGTTTGTAATTATTCTGCAAAGGCTTTATTAAATATGGTTTCAGGGATTACATAATAAGGTTTTATTAATATTATTAACATAAATTTCCTGTATAACAGATTGAACTTATATTAGAATTAAATATATGCTCCCTTCAATTAGGTCAACTTATATAGGTAGACATACACAAAATATAATTGCTTATCATATACTTTATATAAGGATTAAGAAATGCTGTTAATGCAACAATAGACATAGGAGGAGATATGAGAAGGAATATAAAAGGCAGAAAGCCGAGAAAGAGTAGAAGTAAGAAAAAACGATTTGGTGCATATATATGTATCCTCATAGCAGTCATAAGTCTTAGTTTTATTTTTGTATATACATATTTAGATAAGCAGATCTTACCTATTGTAGTAGCTATGTCACAATTGAAAATCAAAACTATAGCTACACAGTCCATAAATGATGCAGTTAGAAAAACATTAGAAGAGAAACAAATAAATACTGATGAGTTAGTGACGTATTTCTATAATGAAAAAGGAGAGATAGTATCTTGTAGTGTTGATACTATAACCATCAATGAAATATGTGCTGATGTTATCAATAAAATCTCAGAAGAAGTGGATAAATACACAGATGAAACTATACCTATACCATCAGGTAATCTAATAGGGTCTAATATATTTGCGAATACAGGTCCTAATATAGAGGTGGAAATACTTCCTTTTGGTACAGCCACCATTAATTATGATAGGGAATTCAGATCAACAGGGATAAATCAAATAAATCATAGAGTATGGCTCAATATAGAAACCACCATGCAGGTTGTTGTTCCACTTGCATCTGAAAAAGTAACAGTATGTCAACAGGTAACTTTAGTAGATAGAATCTTAAGCGGAACAGTACCTCCTAATTATGTAAATGTTCCAGAAAGTAACATCTTGGATGTAGCACCAGGAGAATTCAATAAATAGAAATTATTAGTAGTGTCTTAATAGTGGTAAATGTAGAAAAAACCATATATAGTGATAATAAAGAGAGTTTATTATCACTATATTCTACCCAATTTCTAGTTTAATTGGGCTACAACATATCTTCGCCAGGAGCCCAATCAACTGGACATAGACCACCAGCTTGTAAAGCTTGCAAAACCCGTAGGGTCTCATCTACAGAACGTCCTACATTAAGATCATGTATAACGCTATATTTTACCACACCTTCTGTATCAATAATGAATAATCCTCTTAAGGCTATGCCTTCATCTTCAAGTAATACACCATAGTCCCTTGAAACTGATTTCGTCATATCAGAAGCTATAGGAAAATTAATTTTACCAAGATCACTATTTATCCAAGCTTTGTGAGAGTGTTCGCTATCTACACTTACACCTAATACTTCTGCTCCAAGTTTTTTGAACTCTTCTATTTTCTTACTATAACCTGTAATCTCAGTAGGACAAACAAATGTAAAGTCTAAGGGGTAAAAAAATAATACTAACCATTTACCTTTATAATCTTCCAGCTTTGCTTTACCAAAGTCACTTCCATCACCTAGGGCTGTTGCCATTTCAAAGCATGGAGCTTTTTTGCCAACTATCCTATCCATATAATTCCTCCTCATGATAATTTTTAACCTTTTATAAGAGTATTACATTTTTAGGGGAATATTATTCTATTATTAATGCATAAGATAGTTGTACAGTAATTTAATCCTTATTTAGCTTGATTTTATAAAATTATTTATGCTATAATAAAATAGTATTTGTAATTAGAACCACTATTTTATGAAAGCGTAACATATTAAGAAATCAAAATAAATTATAGCGAGGTGTTAATATGAAATTTACTAAAATGCATGGTTGTGGGAATGACTATATTTACATTAATGGTTTCCAAGTAAAAGTAGATAATCCTGCCCAATTATCCATTAAAATGAGCAATAGACATTTTGGAGTAGGTTCCGATGGAATAGTGCTTATATTACCTTCAGATGTAGCTGATTTTAGAATGAGAATGTTTAATTCAGATGGTTCAGAAGCTGAGATGTGTGGAAATGCTATCAGATGTGTAGGAAAGTATGTTTATGATAATAAGATGACAGACAAGACTAGTATAACAATTGAAACACTAGCTGGAATTAAGATACTAGATATGACAGTAGTTGATGAAAAGGTGACATATGCAAAAGTTGATATGGGAGAACCAATATTAAAGGCAGAAGATATTCCTGTAATCAGTGATAAATCTCCTGTAATTGGGGAAGAGATAGATGTTAATGGTAAAACATTTGAATTTACTTGTGTTTCCATGGGTAATCCTCATGCTATAGCTTATGTTGATGATACAGATACTTTTGAAGTAGAGAAAATAGGTAAGTTAGTTGAAATAGATGAAAAATTCCCTAAGAAAGTAAATGTGGAATTTGCACAAATAATAGACAATGAAACTATTAAGATGCGTGTATGGGAGAGAGGGTCTGGTGAAACTTTAGCATGTGGAACTGGAGCTTGTGCTACTCTAGTAGCATCAGTACTTAACAATTTAACTGATAGAAAAGCTGTTGTTAAATTAATAGGTGGAGATTTATTAATAGAATGGGATAAAGAGAGTAATCATATCTATATGTCAGGTGAAGCAGTAACTACATTTGAAGGAGAATGGTTATTATAGTAATAGTAATTAAACGGGAGGAAAACTAAATGGAGACTTATATACAAGAATTAATAGCAGACAGAATAGGTGGAAATCAATTTGGAAAGAGTACTGTAATATACAAATTTGAAAAAATAAAAAGAGCTAAAGCTGCTGCAATAAGCGAACATCCAGATATGGAAATCATTGATATGGGTGTTGGTGAACCGGATTTAATGGCAGATGAAGGTGTTGTTAAGGTGTTGTCAGAAGAAGCATCCAAGTGGGAAAATAGAAATTATGCTGATAATGGAGTTCCTGAATTCAAATCAGCCGCTGCAAAGTACTTGGAAGAGGTTTATCAAGTAAAAGATATCAATTGTGAGACAGAGGTTAATCATGCCATAGGTTCAAAACCAGCACTTGCTATGATGGCTCAGGCATTTATCAATCCGGGAGATGTTACTTTGATGACTGTACCTGGTTACCCAATAATGGGAACTATGACAAAATGGCTTGGTGGAGAAGTTTTCAATCTAAGTCTGCTTCAAGAAAATGACTTCTTACCTGATCTAAATTCCATACCTAAGGATATTTTAAAAAGGGCTAAATTATTATACTTAAATTACCCTAATAATCCAACAGGAGCAGTTGCAACTAAGGATTTTTTTAAGGAAGTTATTAAGTTTGCAAAAGAAAATGATTTGATTGTTGTACATGATTCAGCATATGCGGCTTTGACATTTGATGGGAACAAACCATTAAGTTTCTTAAGTGTCGATGGAGCTAAAGAGGTTGGAATAGAAATTCATTCACTATCTAAAGCTTATAATATGACTGGATGGAGAATTGCTTTTGTAGCAGGTAATGAAAAAGTAGTAAGCGCTTTTGCAGCTGTAAAAGATAATAATGATTCTGGACAATTCAAAGCTATACAAAAAGCTGGTATTTATGCTCTAGAACATCCAGAGATTACTGAAAAGACAGCCGCCAAGTATTCAAGAAGACATAATATGCTTGTTGAAGTTCTTAATAAGATAGGTTTCAATGCTAAAAAACCAAAGGGTTCTTTCTATTTATATGTTAAGATTCCTAAAGGTGTCAAAGGTGGCATTGATTTTGAATGTGCTGAAGATTTCTCTCAATTCTTAATAAGAGAAAAATTGATTTCAACTGTACCATGGGATGATGCAGGAGCATTTGTAAGGTTTTCTGTTACATTTCTAGCTGATACAGAGGCAGAAGAAAAGAAAGTAATTGATGAAATATATAATAGATTATCTGATGTAGATTTTATTTTTTAATTGGATTAGAATTGAATAAAATTAAATATGTAATTCAAATAATATGGACATTTCTTTAGGGAGGTGTCCATGTTTTAATTACATATATTTAATAAATTATAATATTAATTATTAAATAATGCTTAAAAAACATAATATTGAATAAAATAATAATTGAAAAATTTCAAAATAGTGATATAATATTAATAAATAGCTAATGATGATATGAAATATAAGATAAAAGAGGTGAATAGGAAAAATGCTATTGAACTGATGTGAGACATAAAACATAGCTTAAAAGAATAATTAAAAAATAATAAATAATAGGAGATGTAATTATGAAAAAAACAGTAAAATTATTAATGAGCGTATGTTTAAGTTTAGCAATGATGATGAGTATTTGTAGTTTTAACATTCAAGCAGCTGACGATGATAATGTAGATTTATATTATGCAAATATAAATAGTGTTTATGATCATGGGGTGTTACAGGGATGGAACATTCAAGGTAAAATTGCTGTAAAGAATCTGGCATATCAAAAAAATGTAGTAGTCCATTATACATATGATGATGAAACATGGAAAGATGTATCTGCTAGTTATGAGAAAACTTCAAATGACGGATATGAAATCTGGACTTTTGAAACACCTATGCAGCCATCAAACAAGTATTATTATAGATACAATTGTAAATTTGCAATTAAATATGAAGTAAATGGACAAACATATTGGGATAATAATGAAACAAAGGATTATTCTTTTAAAGGTCTTAATCTAACTAATAAACAGGATTATCAATTAAATAAGTGCCAAATGCTAGTTGATAGATGCTATTATAGATGCGGATTAAATGGAACAATAATGTTCCAAGATTTTAATCCAGATAAAGAAGTAACTGTTAGATATACAACTGACAACTGGGAAACATATAAAGATATCAAAGCTTACAAACATCCATTGTATAAACCATATAAAAATATGGAAACATGGATATTCAGAATTCCTGAAAGAGCTGATAAATACGAATTTGCAATCATGTGTGAAGTGAATGGAAATACTTTCTGGGATAATAACTTCGATAAAAATTATGTTTACACTAGATAATTATTTTTATAATAAAATAAAAGCTAATATATGATGTTGTAATAAATACTATTAATAAGTCTTATATGGATTTACATTTTTTAGAAAGATTATTATTGAACAGATTTGAGACATATGACATAGCCTAAAAGAGTAATTAAAAATATGATAAATAATAGGAGATGTAATTATGAAAAAAACAGTAAAATTATTAATGAGCATATGTTTAAGTTTAGCAATGATGATGAGTTTTTTTAGTTTTAATATTCAAGCAGCTGACGATGATAATGTAGATTTATATTACGCAAAAATAAATACAGTTGTAGATCATGGGGTATTACAAGGATGGAATGTGGTAGGTAAAATTGCTGTAAAAAATTTAGCGTATCGTAAAAATGTAGTAGTTCACTATACATATGATAATAAAACATGGAATGATGTATATGCCAGTTATTTAAAAACTTCTACAGATGGATATGAAATCTGGACTTTTGAAACACCATTACAGCCATCAAACGATTTCTATTATGAGTATAATTGTCAATTCGCAATTAAATATGAAGTGAATGGACAGACATATTGGGATAATAATAATACAAAAGATTATTTATTAAAAGGTTTTAATCTAAGAAGTTTGCAAGGGGATGTATTGAATAAGTGTCAATTATTAGTTGATGATTGCTATTATATAAATGGATTAAATGGAACAATAATATTCCAAGATTATAATCCAACTAAAGTGGTAACAGTAAGATATACAACAGATAATTGGAAGACATATAAAGATATCAAAGCGTACAAACATCCATTGGATATATATAATAATTTGGAAACTTGGACATTTAAAATTCCTGAAATAGCTGATAAATATGAATTTGCAATTATGTGTCAAGTGAACGGAAATACTTTCTGGGATAATAATTTTGATAAAAATTACGTTTACACTAGATAAATATTAATGAATTGGAATGATAGGACGTACCTATAAAGGGACGTCCTTATCTATTATTTGTTTTCAGATTACTTATAAGTATCCTATACCCATGTATATATTATAAAAAAATGATATTTACTTTATTTTAAAATATAATTAAGATAAATTAATATTTATTGGTTATTTTATATTATTAATTTTGATTCTATAACAATGTTACATATTATTAACTAAAATTATTATATAATATAAAGAAAATTGTGTTATGATAACAATTGAAAATATTCTAAATAATGGTATAATAACATGGTTAAAAATATTACTAGAAAGAAAGGGAGTTAAAATTATGAAAAAAACAGTAAAATTATTAATGAGTATTAGTTTATGCATGTGTATGATAATGACTCTATTTACATTTAACATTTATGCAGCAGCTGATGGTAATGTAAAGCTTAATTATGCAAGTGCAAAGCAAGAACGTGATTGTGGAGTATTAAAAGGATGGTATACTCAAGGTGAAATCTCAGTGAAAGATTTAGGCGATAACAAAAATGTAGTAGTACATTATACTACTGATGGAAGTACATGGGAAGATGTAACTGCCACATATTTAAAAACAGCAACAGATGGATATGATATCTATACTTTCAAAACACCTTTATGCCCTTGGAATGGATTTTACTATTATAACTATAACTGTCAATTCGCTATTAAATATGAAGTAAATGGACAAACATATTGGGATAATAATAATGGACAAGATTATTCAGTGAATGATTCAAATATGTAATGATATGGAGTTATCAAAAAAAGGCATTCTTTATGGAATGCCTTTTTTTAAGAAATAATCTCAATCTTATCTTTTAGAGTTTCTTTAGTAGATGCCAATATCTTAGAAACAATACCAACACCAATTTTTGATATGAATACTAATGTCATATCATCTAACCCCTTGGATTCATATTCAATAACATCTAATTTTTCATTTACCGTATCAATCTTATAAGTAATATCATTAACAGTTACAAACCCTTTAATCCGGTAACAGAATTCTTTTAGATTATTAAGAACTTTGATTATTTCGTCGAGTTCTATATTGTTATCTTTCAATTTCATTATTATGGTCTTAGGCTTGTTTTCAGTTGTATTTGAAGTTTCACCAATTTGATCATTAATGACAGATGAAAATTTCAGTGATTCAAAATCAATTCTACCATGAGTTATCTCATAGATTAAAGCTTTGTCATTGATTGAACGTATCCTAGCTTTTATTTCATCGGCTGTTTTTGAACTTATCAAGTCCATTTTATTAATCAAAATGATTTTACTATGTTTGATTTGGTTTTCTACGCTGACCATCATATCTATTTCTTTCATGAAATGCAAACCATCTACTATGCAAATAGCTCCTTCATAGGAAAAATTATTACTACATTGTTTTTTTAATAGGTCAATTATAGTTAACATATTGGCAGGATCTGCTAACCCAGAGCTTTCAATATAGATATTGTCCAGTTTTTTTTCTAAAAGAGCTCTAAGACTTTCTATGAAATTATCTTTTAGACAACTACAAAATATTGAGCCGTTAGTAAGCTCTATCATATCCATATCTTTTCTGCTTACTACAGAGCTGTCTATACTAATAGAACCGAATTCATTCATTAAAACACCTGATTTAGCTTCTTCGGAATCTAAAACATTTTGCAGAAAACTTGTTTTACCAGAACCTAAAAATCCTGTTATGAGATATATTTTTGTCATGAAGATCATCCTTTATAATATAAAAGTAATTGTTATATCAGAAATACATGTTCATAATATATTCTTCGTTGAATTTCATATTCGTTGATAGTTCAATATATTTACATTTTGATTTTATTACATCAAAATTATTGGAACTGTTATCATCTAGGAGATACTTGACGCAACCACCTAATGAACTATTACCGAGAATTTCCACTTTATCTTTTAGTTCTTTTTGAAGTAGTCCTATTGTTATAGCATTAGTAATATTAAGATTGCTGCCAAAGCCTCCAGCTAGAAATACTTTATCAACATCATCAAAGGATATGGAAGCTTCATCTATCAATACACTTATTCCTGCTGAAATAGCAGATTTGGCAAGTTGGAGCTGTCTGATATCTTCTTGATATAATCCTATTTCAGTTTGCTCATCTTTGTATAGTACAACTTCATCTATGTTTAATTTTCCTGTATTATCTATTACATCAGTATCAATCAACTGGGCAGTTATATCTACAAGGGCTGAACCACAGATACCTTTTGGAGTACTGTTACCAATAACATCATATTTGAATTTATCATCAACCAAGCTAATATTGCATATGGCTCCATCAATACTTCCCATACCGCATTTAATATTAGCACCTTCAAAAGCAGGTCCTGCTGCAGTTGCAGCACAGATAATAGAATCATCTTTTGTCTTCAGTGCTATTTCTCCATTGGTACCTATATCAATAAAAAGAATGTTTCCTTCTTGGTTGATAAGATCACTATAATAAAAACCTGCAGTTATATCAGAGCCAATGTAAGCTGAAACTCCAGGTAATAGAGTAACAGTACAATCAAGCAGATTATCTCCTAATAGTTGACTGTATAGGTATTCATTAAGAGATAAGTCTATTGTTGTGAAAGGACTTATGGATAATTTATAAGGATTAATACCAGTCAACAGATATTGCATGGTCGTATTTCCGCTTATAGTAATTTCCATTATATCTTTTTCATTTAATTCATATTTATCAACAATAGTTTTTATGCCAGAACTGATTTCATTGCAAATCAATTGGGTCTGAATGTTTTGCTTGTCTTTTATAGCGTAATTAATCCTGCTTATTACATCTGCGCCATAAGCCTTTTGAGGATTAACATTTTTATAAATGCCTATTTCTTTACTTTTAAGTAGGTCGATAAGTGTTATTACAATAGTAGTAGTACCAATATCAATACCCACACCATATGCAGTAATTTCATTATCAGCGGCTCTAAGTATTTCTTTGTTGTTCTTAGATAACAAATATATATCTTTTTTTAGATTATCTATATTAGATAGTCCTTTCACTGCGTTTAGAGAATATTTATAATTTGCTACTAACTTCTCATTAATTAGTTCTACAGCACTCTTATTGTTATCAGGACTTTCTATTATCCCATTAATTTTAAGTAGTTTATATTTTGGATTTTTGATATTACCAATTTTATAGTCCGTCTGTATTTTAGATGTAGCAGCTTCTTCTTTTAATTCTATAGTTATATCATTATCAATATTATGGAAGCAAGATAGAATTATTCCTTCTTCAATCTCACTATCTGTAAGGAATCTTCTTTCTTCATCTGATAATTTTATATTACCTTTTAAAAGTTTCACTTTACATTTACCACATACTTTTTTACCACCACAATATGCTTCAATAGGGAAGTTATAATGTCTAATTACGTTTAAAAGATTTTCACCTTTTTTCACTTGATATCTGTATGACTCATTTCCTTGTTTTATTATTAAATTATATTTTCTGAAAGGACAGGTCAAGTTACTGCATTTACTACAATCGTGGTCTACTGTAGTAGGAGGTATATTTGCTGAGGCTCCATAATAATAAGACAGAGTCTTAGTGGGAGAGAACATATATCCGGATGTTATAGTGATATCAGTTGTTTCTTTTTCATTAATCATATCCAGTATCGTCTTTTGGAATTTGATACTTGATTCACTAGAGCCAGGTTCTATTCTTGATGTCAAATTGATACCATTGTCACTTTGTTCTTTTTGCAGTAATTTGAATAGAGAATTACTTATATCAAATAACATCTGATCACCTATAGTATTCAACATCATACCTTTTAGATAATCATTGTTATCAAAATAACGTTTTATCTCTTCATCAATAAAACTACCTAGAGTAACTAAACAAAAAATTACTTGTTCACAATTATTGGCAATATAATTATCGTTATCTGTTATGATATAGTATCCTTTTGGTGTAATGTTCTTAACAGAATTATCAACCACTTCTTCATATATCTTGCAGTACTCGCTATAATTAGCACTATCTTCATAGCACTGCATAGTATTAAGTACTTCCTTTTTATTCATTATTTTACTAAATTCAATTACCATTCTTGATAATCACCTCCATAAGCTATCCATAAAGTTAGAGAGTTAAAATACGATTATAATTATATATTATAACTCTTAGTATTTTAACTCTCAAGGAATTCTACAGATATGATTCTATAACGCTGAATAATTCTTCTTTGCTAGGTATGATGGAAGACCATTTCAGTTCACCATTAATATATATACAAGGTAAATTGGTAACTCCCATTTTCTTACATCTAGCTATGTTAATTTTTTCTGTGAATTTATATTCAATTAAATCTATTTTATCGCCAAAGTTTTCTTTTGCTACATTAGCAGCATCCATCATATAAGTACAAGCAGCACATGAGGCAGAGTCAAGAGTAAATACTTCTACAAATGGTTTTTCTAGATTCTTGTAATCAGGTATCTCAACATCGATATCCTCATCTTTTGATTCATAGTTCTTAACCATTTCACGAATTGTATCAGTATCTTTAATAGTTTGACCTATGGCAATTGTATTATCAGTAGGTACAGCATATGGCATATCACAACCAGGAGAGATGATCAGATTTTCATGTGTCAATGTATCTATCATATTAACAACATACTTCATATTATCCTGTTGAGTTCCATGTAACATTAACGTTGTTAATGGAATATTACCACCAATAGTTATGTTATACTTATCTGTTATCTCTTTTGCTGATTTTATATCAACATTTTCATCTATAGATATTGAATCTGGACTAGTTTTACACATTACTTCAATTTGTCTAGTAGCATTACCACATACAAAGAAAGAAGATTTTGTATTCTTTACTTTTATATAATCGAAGATGGTACTAAATGAATCATGACATAAAGAAGTAAAATGTTCAGGTGATATTTGAGAAACTAGTGGGTCAACCACAGCTATTATATCCATGCCAGCTTCAGTATAGAAATCTATCATTTTTAGTGAAACTTCTGTACAATATTCCATTAATTGTTTTACATAGTTCTCATCCAATATCATATCCATAAAGAGATTGTTTCCTCTTAAATGTGATGCTAGTGTAAAAGGACCACATATCAGCCCATATAATGCAGTAGTATCACCAACTGATTCCTTCATTCTATTCATTACATCAAGAATAAGAGGAATTCTACCACTTTCTTTTGTTGGAAGTTTACATTTACATGGAATTATTGCTTCTTCTTCACAAGGATGTGTTTTTACAGATGGTGGACAATCATCAGACCATACAAGTTCACATCCAAGTATTTCAGCTTCTACTTGTAGATCAAAAATTACAGGCATACCATCTGGTTGGTATAATTTATGAGCTTCCATTAATGAGTCATATAACTTATTACCCTCTTTTAAGACTTCTTCGGCAGTATAACCTTTTATTGAACCTGCATGAACGCCAACAAATGGAACCCAAGGTATTTTATCTGTGGATTGATGTTCTAATATATTAAGTACACGCTCTTTTCCTGTCATATTAACACCCTAACCTCTCTTAAGTTTTAATTTAGTAGTTTTAGTTTAATACTAGTTCTTTAGCAATTTCTGCAGCTGAAGCAGCATCTACTGTATAACGGTCAGCACCAATCTCTTGTGCAAAGTTATCAGTAACAGGTGCTCCACCAATCATAACTTTTACTTTATCTCTTAATCCTTTTTCTTCTAATGCGTCAATAACTGCTTTCATATTAGGCATTGTAGTAGTAAGTAGAGCAGACATAGCAATTATATCTGGATTATTCTCTTCTACAGCAGCGATATATTTCTCAGGAGAAACATCAACACCTAGGTCAATTACTTCAAGACCAGCACCAACCATCATCATTCTTACAAGATTCTTACCTATATCATGTAAGTCACCTTTAACAGTTCCGATAATAACTTTACCAACTGGTTCTACTCCTTGTTCTTCCAATAAAGGCTTAATAACATCAAGACCAGCATTCATGGCTCTTGCAGCTATTAATACTTCTGGTACGAATACTTCGTTTTTCTTGAATTTCTCTCCGATAACACCCATTCCGTCTAATAATCCATTAAGGATATCAGATGGATCTAATCCTTCAGAAACAGCTTGTTCTGTTAATGCAACTACCTCTGGCATTTTACCTTTTTGTAGTTTTTCAGAAATATTTTGTAGTAATTCGTTCATTTAGCAGCACTCCCTATAATTTATTTATAATAGTATGTAATTATTCTAGTATACAATTGATATTAATTATAGAAATATAATATTTAATTTTGTACTATTTTATCTTATAGTTGATTTATCACAAAAAAATTACTAAGAGCTGGAAGAAAATGCATTTTTATGGTTACGTCAAAATGTATTTTACCACAGCTCTTTTGTTGGAATAACTATATTAATGGTTCTATATATTGTTACGAACAATTTCTTTTGCAACTTCAGCCGCACTGGCTGCATCAGTAGAATATACGTCGGCACCAATTGTCCTAGCATAATTGGATGTTATTGGAGCTCCGCCAATAAATACTGTAAGATTATCTCTTAGACCTTCTTCTTCTAACAATTTGATTGTATTCTTCATAGTTATCATTGTAGTGGTAAGTAGAGCAGACATGGCTATAATATCAGGATCATGCTTCTTGACTGCGTCCACGAATTCCTGTGGAGATATATCAACCCCTAGGTCTATAACCTGAAATCCCATACCAACCAACATCATTTTAACAAGATTCTTACCTATATCATGCAAATCACCTTGAACTGTACCAATCACTACTTTGCCAAGGTAATTAGTGACATTAGGGTCAATCAAAGGACTTATTATATCAAGAGCTATATTAAATGCTCTTGAAGCAATAAGTACTTCAGGGACATATACTTCATTCTTCTTGAATTTCTTACCTATTATATCCATAGCGTCAATAAGAGTATTTAATATTTGTTTGTAGTCATAACCTTTTTCCAATGCAGAAATAGTCAATTTCCGGACTTTTATTGATTGTCCTTCCTGCACGTATTTAGAAATTTCATTTAGAGTATTATCCATATTATCACCTTTTTAATATTGTAAAATAATTTGTCTTATATTAATTATACATTTTTCTGTATTTTCCTGGAGAGATGTTCTCATAATTCTTAAATACCTTTGTATAATAACTTTGATCGCTGAAGCCCATCATTACAGCAATATCACTTATACTGTATTTTAGGTCTAACAGATATTTTTTGCTTTCTTCAACTCGTACCATATTCAGATACTCGGAGAATTTCATATTGGTTTCTTTGCTGAAAAATCTACTGAAATAAGTAGGACTCAGATTGACGTGTTTTGCAACCTCATCTAAGGATATATTTTTATTGTAATTATTATTGATGTATTGCAAAGCTTTCTTGATTACGTTTGTATTTTCAACGTTATCTTTATTTAATTTGAATGCAAGTTCTGTAAACTTCTCTAGAACTTTAACTATCCATACACACAGTTCTTCTACATTATGAATACTAAATGCAGTCTTATAGAACTTGATATTTTGTTCAAATATTTCTTCAAAATTGCCGCCGCCTTCAACAGCAGCTCTAGACATAACAACGACTAACTCTATAATAAAAGAAATAACCTTATCATTATTACCACTATGCTTGAATAATATATAACCAAGCAGCTCATTAAGAATGGCTTTTGCTCCTTCAAGGTCGCCTCTTCTTACTTTTCCGCTTAATTCTCTTTCAAGCTCAATAGGGTATGCTTTACTAGTAAAATTATTTTCTTCTTTTATCTCTTGAATATTCTCATTTATTATTTTTTGTTCAAGATAAAAATCTTTCTTCTTTTTTAGTTCATATTTTTGGTCTCCTACAATATCCTTTGTAATGATAGATAGTAGGTTAGCTAAATATCTTACTTTTTCAGGGGCTATTATAGGTATTATCTTATAATATGATTGTAATATCCCTCTTGCTGATATAGGAATGTTATATACCTTTATTAGGTTGTCTATAACATACGGGTCAGTAATATTCATTTGGATGGGTCCTGCAACTAGAGCACCACGAAAAACATTTCCAATAATAATTGCACATGTGATATGAACTAATCCACCAGGGCAGAAGAATATATAGGATTCTCCTAATAATTCTGATTGTTTACTAGCGTATAGATGAGCTCCGCAACAAGGTGATTTATCACCTGTCAGTTCCATGAACTTAGTACAATAGTTAAACATTTCCCCTTGTGAGAATACTGTATTGCCAGTATCATCTATAAGCATACAATTTACTTCTGTTATCTTGTAAAACAGTTCCATATTTTTTTTGATAATATCTAATTCGTCGTCTTGAAAAAAATCTAGCATAATTATCACCTAACGTCTATATTTGTGTTTAGAAATATATATATATATATTATCATATATTTATAATTATTAGTTGTATAATTTTTTCTTTTTTTGGATTATTTTGTTCAAAGAATTGATATATCCAGTATTTTTTTGATTACATTAGAGTAATTTTACTAAAAATAAACCCCTCACTAACTTGACACATGTATAATTCTCATATATATATAAATCATGGTATAATATAAAGTAGAGAAAAAAATATGTATATTATAAAATATTGAGTTGGGGAGGGAAAAAATGTATAAAGTTCTTATAGTCGATGATGAATATGAAATAAGAAAAGGTATCAGTAATTATTTTCCTTGGAACGAAATAGGTTTTGAAGTTATAGGTGAAGCAGAAAATGGAAGAGAAGCTCTAAAAATCATTCAAAAGAATCCTGTTCATGTAGTACTTTGTGATATAAAGATGCCTCATATGACAGGAATACAACTGGCACAAATATTATATGAGCAATATAGTCATACAAAAATAGTATTTCTAAGTGCATATAAAGATTTTGAATATGCTAAAAAAGCTCTTGTCTATGGAGTTAAGGACTATATTGTAAAACCATCTAAGTATAAAGAACTTTTGAATGTATTTGTTAAGATAAAATCCGAATTGGACAAGTCTGAAGTTATAATAAATAAAGATAACCCTGTCAAAGACGACAAAACCCAAGATACAACTTATCATGATAAAATGATTATTACCATTAAAAACATTACTAAAAACAATTATCAGAATATAACCCTTCAACATGTAGCTGATAAAGTTAATATTAGTCCTTCATACTTAAGTAAATACTTCAAATCAAAAACAGGAGAGAATTTTTCTGATTATGTTCTAAAAATCAAGATGGAAAAAGCTAGGGAACTATTAATGGATATCAAATATAAGACCTACGAAGTCAGTGAGTTGGTAGGTTACACAAACCCTAAGAATTTTACTAGAGCTTTCAAAAAATATTTTGGACAAAGTCCCCGCAATTATAGAAACGGGGGTAAGAAATGAAAAGTTCAAGGCTGTTTATCAAAAATGTCATTGTTTTTCTGATTCCAGTTTTATTACCGGTTATTGTGCTAGGCAGTGTTTCTATTCTGATAACCAAACAATATGTATATGAGAATATAAAGCATAATAACAACAATATACTGAAACAAGAAAAAGGAAATATTGAACTTATTTTCAATGAAATAGATTCTCTGTACATTAATTTCAGTACCAACCCAGAAATAATAGTGGAGTTGAAGAAGATTCTCAGAAAGCCTTTACTTAATAGAGAAGAATATCAAATGGTTCAGACAATAAGAAAGTTCATTGATGCTCCAGCTAATGCCAAACCCTATATAAATTCTATCTATGTTTTCTTTGAAAACGATCATGGCCGCATTCTCACTACAACTGAAGGATTGATATCTAATTATGATTATTATGATATGGAGTGGAAAAAACAATTCTATGAGATGGATAATTCAAAAAATACATGGTTGGAAAATAGAACCATCAAACCCTATTCCTTTGATAAGAAAGGGAAAAGGGTAGTAACTGTATATCGTACCATAAATGCTTATGGTTCCAAAAAAAGAGAAGGTATGATTGTTCTTAACATTGATACTGATTATATAGATAATTTGTTGAACAAGCTTGATGTCATTCCAGAACAATGTATCCTGGTTACCGATGAAAACAATAATGTAATATTTAAAAATAAGGATTTGCCTTATCTAAAATCAATGAAGATAGACCAGATAATCAACAGTAATGATGAATATATAATCCAAGATATAGAAAATGAAAAATATATAATTTCTAAATTAAAATCCAACCAGTACGGTTGTAACTTTCTTTCAATAGTACCCGAGAAAAAATTATACAAAATACCTAATTTACTCACAAAAATTGTAACCTACATACTAGTTTTTCTAATAATCATTGGTATCACCTTCACTTATTATTTTATGAGAAAGAGAATCAAAAGACTTAGAAATATAGTAAGACTGTTAGATTATGCTGAACAGGGAGTAAATATATCCGGTTTCTTTCAAGACCCTAAGGATGAGTATGGGTACATTACCAATAAAATAATTGAAACGAATCTTTTGCAAAGATATTTTAAGGTACAACTATCTGAACGAAAATATAAACAGAAGACACTTGAACTATTAGCAATGAATTCTCAGATTAATCCACATTTCTTATATAATACTTTGGAAACAATCTATTGGAAAGCTTTTGAATTCACCAAGAAGCCCAATAAGATAACAGATATGATTGAAGATCTATCTGATATATTAAAATACTCTCTTCATGCAGAGAAGGAACAAGTCACTATCAAGGAGGAAATTGAAAACACAAAAAGTTATATTAAGCTCCAAAAGGTAAGATACCTTGATAAATTTCAAGTCATCTGGGAATATGATGAAGAAATATTAGAGAATAAAATAATACGTTTGGCTTTACAACCTATCATTGAGAATTCAATATATCATGGAATAAAAGAAAAGGAAGGCAATAGTGAAATAAGGATAAGGATTCATAGAGAAGGTGAGTATATCAAGTTCCAAATTATGGATAACGGATTAGGAATTAAGAAAAATAGGCTTATAGAGATAAGAGAGAAACTTGAAATGGAGGATCCGCCTAAAGGACATATAGGTATATTGAATACTAATAAGAGACTTTCATTAATGTATGGTATAGAATCCAAGTTATATATAGATAGTGAGTATCAAGAAGGGACTACAGTTCATTTTAGTGTTCCAAAGGAATAGATGGTAGTGAACAAGAAAAGATAATAAAAAATAAAAAAAGATACCTTCTGTTTTATTTGGCAAATATGTTAATAAAAAAAGATACTACTTAACAAATCGGAAGCCTTTTTGTACTAATTCAACAATGATATAATTAAATTGCTAGTTAATTAGGTGAATTTGCCTAAAAGACTTAAAATTTATTTATTATAGGAGGGTATTATGAGAACATTAAAGAGAATAGTAAGTTTGTTTTTTATTAGTTGTTTTTTGCTTTTTAGCATAGTTGGTTGTGGAAGTAAACAAGATACAGAAAGTTCCAATGGAAAAGATGATAGTACAGCAAAAAAAGATGAAACAATTGAGTTACGGTTTTCATGGTGGGGTGGAGAAGCAAGACACGAAGGTACATTAGCAGCAATAGATGCTTATATGAAAGAAAATCCAAATATAAAGATTGAAGCAGAGTATAGTGGATGGGACGGGTATTATCAAAAACTAGTTACCCAGTTAGCAGGACAGACTGCACCAGATATCATACAGATCAATTATAACTGGCTCTATGATCTAAGGCGTCAAGGTAAATTCTTTACAGATCCTAGAGACTTACAAGACATAATTGATATCAGTGGATTTAGCCAAGCAAGCTTGGATGCCATCTCAGTTGATGGAGAATTACAAGGATTGCCAACAGGCTTGAATGCAGTTGGTATGATCTATAACAAAGAATTCTTCAAGAAAAATAATATTCCAGAAGACATAGATTACTGGAATTGGGATAATCTCATAGAAGTTGGTAAAAGAGTTCACGAGGCAGACCCTAATCAATATCTCCTTAACGAATTCCCTAATTCCTTGACCAGTCTTGTGGATATGTATCTTGAACAGCAGGACAAAGAGATAATTAAAGGTGATTTCACATTAGGTGTGAATGTAGATGAACTTACAGAAGCATATGAGTATGTTCAAAAATTGTTTGATAATGGAGTTATCGCTCCTTTTGAAATTACAGCTTTATTCCAAGATAAGACTGAACAATTCCCTAAATGGCTTAATGGGGAAATCGGTATGTTCATGCAAGTTGCATCTGTAGTACCAGCTTTATCTAATAACTTTGAAGTTGGTGTAGTAAGAGTTCCATTAAAAGAAGGAGCAAAATCAAGTGGTGTGAGTATCAACGCAACTAATATATTTGCAGTTAATGATAATGGTAAACATAAGGAAGAAGCGGCCAAATTTATAAATTGGATGTTAAATCATGAAGATGGTATCAATGTCCTAAAAGATGTAAGAGGAGTTCAATCAACAGAAAATGGACGTAAGATATTATTGGATGCAGGCATCGTTAATCCAGTTATTTCACAAACTATTGATATTGCTTCAAAATATCCAGGAGAAACAAGTAATGAAGCTGAGCTGAATAGTGAATTAAAGAAAATTAAGTATCAATATATTGAAATGTTAGGATATGGCGAACTTTCACCAAGTGAAGCTGCAAGTGAGATGCTTGAAGTTCTAGAGGAAAAAATAAAAGAATTACAAGCAGATAACTAGATAAATTCAATAATAACAATAATTTTAGAATAAAGGGGCTGTTTAATTATAAAAACACCCCTTTATATACTGGAATATAAAGGAGTTGATTAAGGATGAAGCAAAAATACAAGAAAAGAAGAATGAAAGACTATGTAGGATTATTATACATCAGCCCTTTTATTATAGGATTTCTGATTTTTCAATTGTATCCGTTTATATCTTCGATCATTTATTCGTTTACGGATTTTACTATGATAAAGAAACCTGATTTTGTAGGCTTTTCCAATTATATTAACATGTTTACCAAAGATAGAGATTTTTGGAATAGTGTAAAAGTAACATTTAAATATGTACTGATGGCTGTACCGATGAAATTGATTTTTGCTCTTTTCATTGCCATGGTATTGAACATGAAATTAAAGAGTATCAACTTTTTTAGAACTATATACTATCTTCCATCAATCTTAGGTGGAAGTGTTGCTGTAGCGGTTATGTGGAGATTCCTATTTATGTATGATGGCTTAGTGAATAATTTTCTGGGAGTATTCAACATTCCACCTGTTTCATGGTTGGGAAATCCAGATATTTCATTATATACAATAGGATTGCTGGCAGTATGGCAGTTCGGTTCTTCCATGGTGCTTTTTTTAGCAGGACTAAAACAGATACCTGAAAACCTGTATGAAGCATCTGCTATAGATGGAGCATCTAAAGTAAAACAATTTTTCGTTATAACATTACCAATGCTGACACCTATTATTCTATTTAATATGGTTATGCAGACAATCAGCGCTTTCCAAGAATTCACCGGAGCCTTTGTAATTACTAATGGAGGACCAATGAAATCTACATACCTATATGGAATGATGTTGTATGATAATGCTTTTGTACATTTCAAGATGGGTTATGCTTCAGCGCAATCTTGGATACTATTCTTTATAATAGTTACCATTACAGCAATTTTATTGAAGTCGTCAAAACGCTGGGCTTATTATGAAGATGGGGGTGATTTTTAATGTCTATTGGTAAAAAAAATAAAAAGATGATTGTAAGAATCATTGCCTTTGTTTTCTTGAGTCTCTTAGGAATATTTATGACTTATCCGTTATTGTGGCTTATTTCATCTTCATTCAAGGAAAATAATGAGATATTCAAATCACTAAGTTTAATTCCCCAAAAGATTGTTATGAATTCTTATAGTGAGGGTTGGAAAGGTATTGGACAGTTTGGATATTCTACATTCTTTGGAAATACTTTTAAACTGGTTATTCCTATAACTTTCTTTACAGTCATATCTTCCACTATGGTAGGTTATGGATTTGCCAGATTCACTTTTCCATTCAAGAAGTTTTTCTTTTCGGTTATGCTTGCAGGACTTATGTTGCCAAGTTCAGTAATTATAATTCCAAGATATCTTTTGTTTAATAGATTCGGATGGTTGGATAGCTACTTACCTTTTATTGTACCAGCAATGTTTGCAACAAATGCATTTTTTATCTTTATGATGGTTCAATTCTTTAGAGGTATACCGAAAGAGCTTGACGAAGCTGGAATAATTGACGGATGTAATTCCTTGCAGATCTTAACAAGAATACTACTACCGTTATGTAAACCTGCTATTTTTTCAGCAATGCTGTTTCAGTTTATATGGGCATGGAGTGACTTCTTCTCACCATTGATATACATAAATAGCGTTAAAAAATATCCTCTATCATTAGCACTCAGAATGATGCTTGACCTTGGAGAACAAGCACAGTGGAATCAGATTATGGCTATGTCAGTATTATCCATAGTACCTCCTGTGATATTATTCTTCACTGCACAGAAATATTTTGTAGAAGGGATAAGTACCTCAGGTTTAAAAGGGTAGTAGAGATACGAATAAAAATAATGTATCATATAGAAATAATAGGGAAAAAGATGAGGTGAAGAAATGCTAACAATTGATTTGAATGGTAAATGGAAAATGAAAAGAACTACGGATGCTGATTGGATAGAAGCCAGAGTGCCAGGTTCAGTTTGTAGTGATCTACTTAATGCTGGGATGATAAGTGATCCTTTTTATAGAGATAATGAAGACGAAGCTCTTGAACTTGCTAATGATGATTATGAATATTATAGAGAATTCTATGTAGATGATGCAATTGCAGCGATGGATTGGGTTGAACTTTCCTGTGATGGACTAGATACCTTGGCAGAGGTATACATTAATGATGTGAAAATAGCAGATACAAATAATATGCATAGAACATATAAATTTGATCTTAAACATATACTTCAAAAAGGGATTAATCATATAAGAATACTGTTTAGGTCACCCCTAAGATACATGGCAGAAAAGCAAGAACAGAACCCATTATGGGGCGAACCAGAAGGTATTACAGGGTATGCACACATAAGAAAGGCACACTATATGCTAGGATGGGATTGGGGACCACAAATACCTGATGCTGGTATATGGAGAAGCATATCAATAAATGGATATAGATATTCACGACTTGAAGATGTATATATTACTCAGATCCATTCAGATGAAAAAGTACAGTTAGATATAAGAGTCCAGCATGAGAAGAAACAATCTATAGAGCTGACAGTTGAAACTGTAGTTAGAACACCAGATGATAAAAAGATTATGGAACATATGATTGTAGAGAAGGAAGAAAATCATGTCTTTTTAGACATTGATAATCCAGAACTTTGGTGGCCCAATGGATATGGCAGTCAACCCTTATATGAAGTAGAGATATTATTGAAGCAGGATGAGAAAATCCTAGATTCTAGAACCATGAAAATAGGATTAAGAACATTGACTGTCCGTAGACAGGAAGATGAGTGGGGAGAAAGCTTTGAGTTCAATGTTAATGGTGTATCCATATTTGCTATGGGAGCAAATTACATTCCAGAAGATAACCTTCTATCTAGATGTAATATAGAAAAAACAGAAACCTTGATAAAAGAATGTATTGAAGCTAATTTCAATTGTATTCGTGTTTGGGGTGGAGGAATATTTGCAGAAGATTATTTCTATGAACTATGCGATAAATATGGTCTTATCGTTTGGCAAGACCTAATGTTTGCATGTGCAGTTTATGAGATGAATGAAGAATTTACTGAAAATATAAAAATGGAAACAATAGATAATATGAAAAGGCTAAGACACCATCCATGTCTGGGACTTTGGTGTGGTAACAATGAAATGGAGTGGGGATGGGTAGAGTGGAACTTCCCTAAGACCTCAAAACTCAGAACTGATTACATCAAGCAATTTGAAATTATATTGCCAGAAATAGCAGAAAAAGTGGACCCTAATACATTTTATTGGGTAGCATCTCCATCATCAGGAGGAGGATTTCAAGATCCTAACAATGATAATATTGGTGATGTGCATTACTGGGCAGTATGGCATAAGCTTTTACCATTTACAGATTACCGTAATCATTATTTCAGATTTTGTTCAGAGTTTGGATTCCAATCCTTTCCTTGTTTGAAAACTGTAAAAGAGTTTACTATACCAGAGGATAGGAATATATTCTCTTATATAATGGAAAAACATCAAAAAGATGGTGATGCCAACGGTAAAATATTATATTATCTTTCAGATACATTCAAATATCCTAAGGACTTTGATTCATTGTTATATACATCGCAGTTATTGCAAGCTGAGGCAATCAAGTATGGCGTAGAACATTGGAGAAGAAACAGAGGAAGATGTATGGGAGCTATTTATTGGCAGTTGAATGATTGCTGGCCTGTTGCATCTTGGTCCAGTATCGATTGGTATGGCAGATGGAAAGCACTGCATTACTATGCTAAAAGATTCTTTGCGCCGATTTTATTATCAGCACATGAAGAAAATAGTAGTGTGAAATTATATGTAACCAACGAAACTATGGATAGTGCACAAGGGCATATTATCTGGAGACTTAGAAATAATTCCAGTGATATATTAGAAGAAGGAAAAATCCATTTTGAAATAGAATCTTTAACTGCCCAACTATGCAGTACACATGATTTTGAAGAGATACTTACTGATAAGTTGGTACGTAGAGAAACCTATTTTGAGTATTTCCTATATGTTAACGGAGATTATGTTGGCAGTGGCAGTTCTTTATTCGTAAAACCTAAGCATTTCAACTTCATGGAACCTGAAATATGTGCTTTGGTTGAAGAGTGTCAAGAAAGCATTATAATTCAGCTATCATCTAAAGCTTATGCAAAAGGTATAGAACTTGATTTAGAAGATATGGATTGTGTATTCAGTGATAATTATTTTGACTTATCAGCAGGAGACACTAGAACTATAGAAGTCAAAAAAGAACGTTTATCCAAGAAAATCACTGTAGATGAGTTCAGAGATAAATTAAAGATTAGAAGCATATTTGATATAACATAAGAGAAGTCTATTAAAATGATATAAGTTGCAAGTAATGGAGAAATAATTATTTGGGGGTGGCAACATGAATTTTCGTCCTATCATAGAAGGTTACAAAGATGAAATAATTCATAAACTACAAGAGCTTGTTAGGATAAAAAGTGTTAATGAAGAAGCTGTAGGAGATTATCCTTTTGGCGAGGGACCATACAAAGCTCTAGAATATGCACTGGATCTAGGAGAAAAGCTTGGTTATAAGACTGAAAATGTTGACAACTATGCTGGACATATAGAAATGGGGCATGGAGATGACATTATCGGTATATTAGCTCATTTGGATGTGGTGCCAGAAGGCGAAGGATGGACTTATCCACCTTATGAGGGAAGCATAGATAATAACAGAATTTATGGTAGAGGTACCAGTGATGATAAAGGTCCGGTTATTGCGGCTTTGTATGCGATGAAGACCATAGAAGCATCTGGTTTGGATATTAAGAAGAGAATACGATTGATACTAGGGACAAGTGAAGAAACAAGTCCTGAAGATATGAGGTATTATCTGAGTAAAAAGGAGAGCCCCACAATGGCATTTTCTCCAGATGCCAATTTTCCTGTAATTAGAGGGGAAATGGGTATATTAGAAATTATTCTAACTAAACAATGGGATAAGGTTTCTACTGAAAAATGCAGAATTAAGAATGTTATAGGTGGAAATGCAGCAAATATGGTACCTGATTTATGTACGTCCATCATTGAAGCAAATGAAATTTCTAAGAAGAAAGTTATAGAGGTCATTGATGAAATAAGAACAAGAAAAGGTATTTCTGTAGAAACCGAGGAAATTCAAGATGGAATCAAAATAATATCCAAAGGTATTTCTGCTCATGGAGGTAAACCAGAAGAAGGAATAAACGCTATATCCCAGATGCTTATGGTTTTAGAAATGTTGGATGCAGGGACTACACAGGTAAAAGAATTTATCAATACCTATAATGAGAAAATTGGTATGACATATAATGGACAAAAGATAGGTTGTGGGTTTGAAGATGACATTTCAGGAAAACTCAAATTAAATATAGGAGTCATCAATCTGGACGAAGATTCTTTGAATATAAGGCTGAATGTTAGATACCCCATAACAATAGATTCTAAAATAGTTATTGATAATATGAGAGAAGAACTTGGTAAGTGTGGTATTGATTTATTTGTAAAAAATCATCTGAAACCAATATATATGGATGAAGATCATTTTCTTGTACAAAAGTTGATGAAAGCATATAAAAAGGTAACAGGTGATTATGAAGCAGAACCTTTAGTGATATCAGGTGGTACATATGCAAGAGCCATGAAGAATGCAGTTGCTTTTGGTATCAATTTTCCAGGTGAAAAGGAAACAGAACATTTAAGTGATGAATACATAGACATAGATAATCTATTAAAATGCACAGAGATATTTGCAGAAGCACTTTACGAGTTGATAAATGACTAGATAGAAAATGCTCCTTATAACAGGTATATATGCTGTATCTGTTATAAGGAGCATTTTTATCTACTGGACACTAATTTATATTCATTAACTTAAATAATAATTATATAACTAATATATTATCTACAGAATTATATTTAGGTAACAACTTATTAGTAATAATTTTAGTTGGTTTGGTTATATCACCAATTCTATATGGTGCAACTTTGTTGAATTTATCACTATCAGCAAGTAATAACCAGCTCTGGGATTTGTTGATTATTGAAGTATAGATATTCTTACTGACTTCTGTTGATACTGAAATACCATAGTCTAAATCTATTCCTGAACAACTTGTGATTCCTTTGTTAATATTGTAAGATGCCAGATATTCATTTATCTTATTGCTAGCAGTAAATGAATGTTTTTCATGGAATACAACCTCTCCACCTACTAAAATCAATGTTTTGCATCTATCTTTTAGATGTTTGGTAGCTTCAATATTATTGGTTATTATTGAGACGTTATCATTGATATCAATATATTTTGAGAGGTAAGTACAAGTTAGTCCAGAGCCTAGAAAGATAGTATCACCTGGTTGAATGAATTTATATACATACTCAGCAAGTTTTTCGTTTTTGTTAGTTGTAGTCAATGTAGAAAATTGTGTATCATTGAGAGGCATATTTTTAGTGGAATCAGCTAAAACAGCACCTCCGTGAGTTTTGATTATCAAACCTTTTTTTTGTAAAAGGTTCAAATCTTTTCTAATTGTTACATCGCTAACGTTAAAAATCTTTGCTAAAGCTTGAACTTGGACTATTTTATCTTTTTTCAATAAATCTAAAATAGCATCTAATCTTTGTATTGCAAACATAATAGCTCCCTCTTTTATGTGAACAAGTCACTTAAAATTACATTTTTGTATTAATGATTATAACATATATGACATTTTTTTTCAAAAGAATATTTTATTTTAAGGTAACATTTGGTTATATTATGATTGTAAACAAAACAAAACAAAAATAAACGTAAGAAATTACTATGTTAACATTGCTGTATGATTTTAGTTATTGATTAGATGCTATGATAATACTAGTATTTAACCCATTTAGAACCATTATCAGCTGATTCTACACATTTTTCAATTAAACGGACACCTTCGATTCCAGCTTCAATATCAGGGAACCATAGATTATCTACCGCTTCTGTATTACCCTTATCCATAGCATCCATGGCAATAGCAAAACGATGATAAATGTTGGCCCAGGATTCAAATAATCCTTCTGCATGTCCACAGCCGATTCTATTTGCTCCAACACCAGGATCATCATTGTAATTGTAGCCATGTCCTCTATCTAACAGACGCTTAGGTTCGCCTTGTACCTCATATACTAATTGGTTAGGATGCTCATCCCACCACTCAATAGATGCTTTTGAACCTACAACACGAATTCTTTGCTCGTGGATTGCTCCAGCATTAACGCAGCTAGCCCATAGATTACCAACAGCACCATTATCAAAATGCATTAGAACAAAAGCGTTATCTTCTAATGGAGCACGGCTTTTCACAAAGCTCTGTCTAGTACACATCAACTCATCTATCTTCAGATTTGGAACCATGACTTCTGCTAAGTAATAAGCATGAGTACCAACATCACCAAGTACATAGGTAGGTCCAGCTACTTCAGGACTAACTCTCCATTTAGTTCCTGGATCATTTTTTTCTACTTCTTCTGAGTGCCATCCGTGAGCAAATTGCATATTGATTATTCTAATTTCACCAAGATCTCCGTTTTCAATCATTTTACGTGCTTGATGAATCATTTCATGTCCTGTATAACCATAGGTTACACCTATAACTTTATTCTTGCTCTTTGCTATAGATTTCAATTCTTCAGCTTCAGCTACTGTAAAAGTCAGAGGTTTTTCACATATTACATGTAAACCTGCTTTTAATGCAGCTTTTGCCATTTCATAGTGGAACTTGTTTGGTGTTGCTATAGAAACAGCTTGAATACCATCTTCTCTTTTGGATTCTTCTTCAATCATTACGTTATAATCAGCATAACAACGACTAGGATCCACTCCTATGTTTTTACCAAAGTCTACACAGCGCTCTGGATTAATATCAAAAGCACCTGCAACTAATTGAAATAAATTGTCACGAGCAGCTGAAGTTCTATGAATATAACCTATCTGACTGCCACGACCTCCACCAATCATTGCCCATCTTATAGGCTGTTCAAATCTAAACTCTTCATTAAACATTGAATTTACCTCCCAATCAATATTTCAGTCTAATAACCTAAATTACTTAGATATTCTCTGCTTTTTTTAATATCATTTAGACTACCATCAGCATCTAGTGGGTCACGCTCTTGTTCAATGGTAATCCAACCTTTGTAGTGTATTTCTTCTAATTTATCTTTTATTGCTTTATAATCAATGATACCTTGACCGATAGGACACATCACTTTTTCCTTACAGGCTTCAAAGAAACCTATCTTTCTGTTGATTACATCTTCATAAATGGTCTGGTTAATATCTTTGAAGTGTACATAATCAAGTCTTTCTGCATATTTTCCTAGCCATTCAACAGGATTCATACATGCATAATACAGATGTCCAGTATCCAAGCACAATCCAGCGATATCAGAAGATATATCATTTAGAAGATTGATTGTTTCATCTTCATATTCAATATAGCCTCCTGCATGTGGATGGATTACTGAACGTATACCATACTGCTCAGAAGCGATTCTTGATATTTCATGAATATGCTTCATCATAAGCTTCCAGTCTTTGGGGGATAATCTGGGAGCTTTATCAGGATGACCTGCAAAGGGACTTCTTATTTTATTAACTTCATCTATTATAACCAGATAAGGTGTCTTGTAATGTTGTCCACTAATAGTGGATGCTTTTGGTAACTCTGATATGAGTTTGCAAGTAATATGAGTTTTATTTAATACATTCTCATAGTTATCAGGTGAAACTAAATTATCATATAGAGTTCCTGCAACAATCTCCAAATTTCTCTTTGATAATTCTTCGTATAGCATTTTAGCGTCTTGTGGTAAATAACCGAAGGGACCTAATTCTATACCTTTATAACCTGCAGTTGAAGCTTCGTCGAGTACTTTTTGCCAAGGGGGATTATTAGGATTGTTAGCATCTTCAACTCCCCAACAGCATGGAGCGCTTGCTATTTTGAAACTCATATTCAGCCTCCTTTGATTTTAGTGTTTATCTGGCCAGATTACAGCATCAGGTTCTTCTGCCCATTTATGTTCATCTTTGAAAATAGGAGCTAGATATGGATTTCCTTCTAAATGTCTTATTGTCCAAATAAAATACATTCCATATCCAGGAGCCGCAACTTGGGGGTGATCTAAGTTAGGGCGTATAAGAACAGTATCATTTTGTTCTAATAATACTCCTTCATCTTCTAATTTCAATAAACCAAATCCATTGGAAGGATAAAACTTATAGAAATATATTTCAGGTTGAGGATGATAATGTGATGGAAAACCAGCCCATTTTCCAGGGTAGTGCATATCTTCACCAATCATTAAATTGGAATCTGGATTGATTGAGTGATCTATTATTGTACGAACTATACGAGTTGCAGTTTCATTCATAGTACCTTTGCCACGAATCTCAATCCTAATATCATCTTTAGTATATATTCTGCAATAATCAAGCTTATCATTTTCAGTCTTGAAAATAGCTATTTCAGTATCTTCATTTAAACACTCTATTTCAAATTCTACATTATAGCATACTTGAACCAAAATAGGATCATGATCGTAAAAGTTTTCTCTTTCTAGGATTTCTTCTTTATCTTGGAAAGATACTTTGATTTTACCATTGATAAGAAGATATGCTCTTTCTAATGGTTCTGAATTACTGTACTTTTGTCCTTGATTCATTTTTAATATTTCAAAATCCATCAAAAACTCTTTGTAAGGTCCTTTTGAGTCAACAATTGGTGTTATGCCTGGTTTGAATTCTTGTTGCTGCTTAATTTTCATCTTATTTCCTCCTAATTAAAGACCAGTTTTTTCGTTAATGAACTTACGAGCCTTTATTGCATATTCTAATGGATCTGCGATTCCCGGATCTTGTTCTGCTTCTATAACAATCCATCCTTCATAATTACTATCTGAAAGTACAGTGAAAACGCCATCCCAATCAACTAAATCGCCATCGCCTGGAACAGTATATATACCAGCTTTTACAGCTTGTAGAAAGCTTAATTTTTCATCTTTAACTCTTTGTAAGATATCACTGCGAACATCTTTGAAGTGAATGTGCTTAACTCTATCAATATATTTCTTTAATACTTCTACAGCATTTTCTCCAGCAAATGTAGCATGTCCAGTATCGAAAAGTGCATATACTAGATCAGGATCTGTCATATTCATTAATCTATCAAATTCTTCTAATGACTGGATTCCAGTTCCCATATGATAATGATATGCTATGTCCATACCTTTTTCTTTTGCTAATTTACCCATTTTATTAAGACCATTAGCTATTTTTTCAAATTGTTCGTCAGTAAGTATTGGAGCTGCGTCGAACATAGGAGCGTCCATGACACCTTGAATACTCACACCAACTTCAGCAACACCAATTACTTTTGCACCAAGACTGTGTAGGAAATCTCTATGCTCAATAAATGCGTTTAGTGTTTCTTCTTCAGGTTTAGTAGTGAAGAAGCAGCTAAACCAAGCATTACATATTTGCATACCTCTTATATCTAATGCTTTTTTTAGTGTAGGTAGATCTTTAGGATATTTATTTCCGATTTCACTACCTGTAAAACCAGCAAGAGCCATTTCACTTAAACATTGCTGATAAGTCAATTCTCCTCCTAATTCAGGCATATCGTCATTAGTCCAGTTGATAGGAGCGCATCCTAATTTGATATTATGGTTAGATAAATTCATTTTACATTCTCCTTTTTGTTATTAATAATTTTGTTTGGTTTTGTATTTTTAGTATGGTAAACATTTTGTGTTTACGATATTATTCACGTTTTTAGCAGCTTCTACAACTCTATTATCTTTTGCTACCTGAGCAGTTCCAACTCTCCAGAAGTGTTCAAATCCACCAGTCATTGTACCTGGTAATACTTTGATATCAATTAAAGTAGAAACACTTTGTTTTTTTGAGTCTTCTATAGCTGCAATCAATTCATCCATAGTTTTTACTCTATAGGTTTTAGCTCCATATCCTTCTGCAATCTTAGCAAAATCAATAGGAACATAGTCGCCAAGTAGAGCATTACCGTTTCTTGCTCTGAATTCAGTTCCAAAAGTATCGATACCTTGTGATCTTTGAAGATTATGAATACATTGATGTCCATTATTATCTAATAGGAGTACATTGATTTTTACACCTTCTTGTATACTGGTATATAAATCTGAATGACCCATCAAGAATCCACCATCACCAACGAAACAGTAACTTTCAACATCTGGATTTGCAAGTTTTGCTCCTAATGCACCACTAACCTCATACCCCATACATGAGAAACCGTATTCTAGATGATATGTATCAGGTTTAGTTGGGCACCAAATTCTTTCAAGATCAGATGGAATACTTCCTGAAGCAGATACAATAATTGCATCTTCATCAATTGTCTTGTTGATAGTTGATAGAACAGCAGTTTGACATAATCCATTCTCATTGGTTGCATTAGCCATGGTATCCAGTTCTACCTGCCAGTCCTTTTTTGCTTCACTGATCTCAGTTGTGTACTCTGATTTATAATTAGTTTCTTTTAAAGCTGAAGTTAATTTCTCTAAGGCTTTTTTTGCATCAGCTACAATTGATGTAGCATTCATTTTATATGCATCAAAGTCATTTATATTTATTGTCAAAATATCCAATTCTGGATTTTGATATGCAAATTTTGATGAAGTAACGAAGTCATTAAGTCTTGTACCAACAGCAATAATCAAGTCAGCTTGTTTTGCTAAACGATTGCTGGCTAGAGTACCACAGACACCGCCGCCACCCATGTTTAATTCATGAGTCCAAGGTATTATGCCTTTACCTGCTTGAGTTTCACCAAAAGGTATATTGAAACTCTTACAAAAATCAAGCAACTGTTGGTCGGCAAAGCTGTATCTAACACCACCACCACAGATTACCATTGGTTTTTTCTTGGATTTGATAAGCTCTATTGCTGAACTTAGATCATATTCATCAATATCTATTCTTCTAACACGATGTACTCTTTTTTTGAAGAAAGATTCTGGGAAGTCATAAGCTTCTCCTTGTACATCTTGTGGTAAACAAAGTGTAACAGCTCCTGTTTCTGCAGGATTAGTCAATACACGCATTGCTTGAATAGCTGATGTCATAAGTTGCTCTGGACGTTGAATTCTATCCCAGTACTTGCTTACAGCCTTGAAAGAGTCATTTGCTGATATTGAATAATCATATGATTGTTCTACTTGTTGTAATACAGGATCTGGTTGACGATCTGAATAACTATCAGAAGGAAGTAAAAGTACAGGAATTCTATTCACTGTTGCAGTTCCTGCAGCTGTTACCATATTTAATGAACCAGGTCCAATAGATGCTGTACATGCAAAAATCTGTGTTCTGCGTTTTTGTTTTGCATATGCTACAGCTACATGAGTAATTTCTTGCTCATTCTTACCAGCATAATAAATCATTTCATCTTTGTACTCGTCAAGAGCTTGACCAAGCCCCACAACATTACCATGTCCAAATATTCCCATAACACCTTTAACAAATTTAATCTCTTTTCCATCCACTTCAATATATTGATTGTTTAGAAACTTCAATAACGCTTGAGCGGTTGTAAGTCTAATGGTAGACTCCATAAATAATTCCTCCTTATTTAGATGATAAAATATATTACTTTAGTTATGCTTGAGTTTTATTTACTTTTGATTACTTTTAAATAGTACATCGTAGTATACATATTTGTCAATAATAATTTTAAAAAAAACATATTTTTGTATAAAATGACAAAGAGTGTTGACAAACGAAAATAAATGAAATATAATGTAATCAAACAGAACATGTTTAATGCGCATATATTTGTTCTTTTTTTATCTTATAAGCAAGTTCTACTTTGAAGCATAAGGAATAGGAGTTGTAAGTAATTATATTATTAGTTTTTTATCATTAAATTATTTTTAATATAATCCATAAAATTATCATATTAACAAATAATTTGATGAAGTAAGTAAAAAATATAATTAATAACAAAATCAAAAAATAATGATTAACTAAATTAGGAGGATTTATTTATGAAAAAACTTTTATCACTAGTACTAATTATTAGTTTGATGTCGATTTGGGTTGTTGGGTGTAGTGGAAATGATACTAAGAAAGATGAAGGTAATAATGAGGTTAATACTAATGATACTGCAAAAAAATATAAGATTGGTGTTGCAGGTTCAAGTTTCGCAGACAAATGGCAAACTTATCTATATGATGCCATAAAAGAAGAAGCAGATTCAATAGATGATGTAGAAGTAGTTTTTACTGATGCTAAAGATGATAGCTCAATACAGATTGCCAATATGGAAAATCTTATAGCTCAGAAAGTTGATGCAATTATTGTTGTTATGGTAGATACAGAAGGAGCTAAACCATATGTAAAAATGTGTGAAGATGCAGGAATACCTCTTATTGGAGTTAATCGTACTTTTGAAGGAGCAGATGTTTATGTAGGCTCTGAATCTATTCAAGCCGGTTTAATGCAAATGGAGCACGTTGTTAAGTTATTAGGCGAAAAAGGAAATGTTTGTATACTTGAAGGAGCTCCAGGATATGAAGCGGCGGTACAAAGAACTGCTGGTAATGTAGAAGTTGCTGATAAATATGAAGGAATAAACATTATTCGTCAAGACACAGGAAAATGGGATAGAGCAAAAGGAATGGAAGTTGCAGAGAACTGGTTACAATCCGGTGATGAAATTGATGCCATAGTAGCTAATAATGACGAGATGGCAATTGGTGCAATTCGTGCCCTTGAAGCTGTTGGCAATACTGATATTGTCGTTGCTGGTATTGATGCTACACTTGATGCATTAGAATATGTAAAAGCTGGAACTCTAGATGTTACAGTATTCCAAAGTCCATTTGGTCAAGGTTCTGAATCATTGAAAGCAGCACTAAAAATGGCTAAAGGTGAAAAAGTTGAAGAAGTGGTTTGGGTACCATTTGAAATAGTTAATAAAGATAACGTAGATGAATATATTGCTAAGTGGGAATAAGGGATTAACAAATATTATACCGGAGCGAAAGCTCTGGTATTAAATGAAGGAGAATGTACATGAGTTCTGATATTATATTGAAAATGAAAAATATTACAAAAACATTCCCTGGTGTTAAAGCTTTAGATAATGTCAGTTTAGAGGTTAAAAAAGGAACTGTTCATGGATTAATGGGAGAAAATGGTGCTGGAAAATCTACACTTATGAATATCCTTATCGGTATATTGCAGCAAGATGCTGGAGAGATTGAATTCAAAGGTGAAAAATTGAATCTTAAAAACACAGCTGATGCTTTGAATGCAGGAATTTCAATGATTCATCAAGAGTTGAGTCCTATACCAGATATGACAGTGGCGGAAAATCTATTTTTGGGAAGAGAACCTTCAAAATGGGGAATGGTAAACGAAAAAAAATTATATAAGAAAACAAAAGAGTTACTTAATGAACTGGGAATAACAATTGATCCACAAAAAAAGATGAGAAACCTGAGTACAGCTTATATACAGCTGGTAGAGATTGCAAAAGCGATTTCTTATAATTCTGATTTGATCATTATGGATGAACCTACATCAGCTATTACGGATAGAGAAGTCCTACAACTATTCAATATGATTAAAAAGTTGACTGCAAAAGGTGTTGCAGTAATCTATATTACTCATAAAATGGACGAAGTCTTTCAAATAACAGATGAATGTACTGTTTTTAGAGATGGGCAGTATATTGGAACAGGATTATCATCTGAATTAACAAGTGGTCAGTTAATATCTATGATGGTTGGTAGAGAAGTAAATCAGATTTTTCCAAAGATTGAAGTTGAAAAATTTGGAGATGTATTATTGGAAGTCAAGGGTCTATGTCATGAGGAATATTTTCAAGATGTTAGTTTTCAAGTAAGAGCTGGAGAAATTCTAGGTTTTGCAGGTCTAATGGGTGCAGGAAGATCGGAAGTCATGGAAACTATTTTTGGTATCAACAAATCAACTTCAGGAGAAATATTTGTTAATGGAAATAAAGTAAACATAAAATCACCAAAAGATGCTATAAAACAAGGTATAGGATTATTAACAGAAGATAGAAAGAGAACAGGTTTATTTTTACCTCTTTCAGTTTCGGATAACACCATTATGTCAGACTTGAATACTTATTCTAATAAAATTGGTATCGTTAATGAAAAGAAAGTTAATTCAGCATGTCTTATGCAAAAGGATAATTTGAAGATAAAAACCCCAAGTATAGCTCAAATAATTAATAATCTTAGTGGAGGTAATCAGCAAAAAGTATTAATTGCAAGATGGCTTCTGATGAATCCGGATATCCTTATAATTGATGAACCAACAAGGGGAATTGATGTTGGTGCAAAATCTGAAATTCATAAACTGATGTCACTACTGGCTAAGGAAGGTAAAGCCATAATCATGATATCGTCGGAATTACCTGAAGTATTAGGTATGAGTGACAGAATAATTGTAATGCATGAAGGCAGGATCACAGGAGAATTGGCAAGAAATGAAGCTAATCAAGAAGAAATTATGAAATATGCCACTAAATAATTATAGGAGGAAGCATAATGGAGAAGATAGGCTTTTTAAAGACAAAAGAAGGTAGGAAAGAGTTATTTAATAAATATGGAATGGTTGTTATTCTATTTATTATGATAATCGTAATGACAATGATCAAACCCATATTCATAAATACTTCAAATATCATTAATATTTTTAAGCAAGTTGCTGTAATCGGAACAATTGCATATGGTGTCACTTTAATCATCATCACTGGTGGAATTGATTTGTCATCTGGTTCAGTAGTCGCATTGGTCGGGGTAGTAGTAGCTAGTTTCTCTGCTCCTGGAGATAATATTATCATAGCAATCATCATTGGATTATTAGTAGGAGCATTGTGTGGAGCTATTAACGGTATTGTATTGTCATATACCGGGATTCCACCGTTTATTGCAACATTAGGAATGATGACTATAGCACGTGGAGCCGCTTTATTATATACAAATGGTCGTCCAATAAGTAATATCGATGAAAGTTTATTGGTTCTAGGTACTGGAAAAATTGGACCAGTTCCAATTGCGGTTATCATTTTCTTATTAGCTGGATTATTGACTCATATCATTCTTAGAAAAAGTACTTTCGGTAAGTCAATATATGCTATTGGTGGAAATGAACAAGCAGCAATCGTATGTGGTTTGAATGTAAAGAAAATCAAGATTCTCATTTATACTTTTGCAGGAGTAATGTCAGCTGTTGGTGGTATCGTTTTAACTGCAAGAGTTAGTTCAGGTAATCCGACTGCTGGATTATCATATGAGTTAGATGCCATTGCATCAGCAGTAATCGGGGGAACAAGCTTATCAGGTGGTGTAGGTTACATATCTGGAACTATTATTGGTGCCTTGATAATCGGTGTACTCAATAATGGTCTGACACTTATCGGAGTTTCTCCTTACTGGCAGCAAGTTGTAAAAGGATTAATTATTGTAGGAGCAGTAATTCTTGATGCATATAAAAATAAAAGATAACACTTTGGAGGTTTCAAAATGGATGGAATTAGTTTTGAACAAGACAGAAAACTTGATGTTATTGCAATAGGTAGAATTGGTATTGATTTTTTCCCAAATGAATATAATTGTCCATTAGAAGAAACAAAAACCTTTACTAAAAGCGTTGGAGGATCTCCAGCCAATATTGCAGTTGCTACATCAAGATATGGCATGAAAACAGGATTTATAGGCAGAGTCGCAGATGATGCATTTGGAAGATTCGCAATAAAATATCTTCAAGAAAAAAACATTAACACAGAAGGATTAGTTGTAGATAGATGTGATAATAAAATGGGGCTAGCCTATGTTGAAATAGTAAGTCCAAAAGAGAGTAATATAATAATGTACAGAGCTGATGCAGTTGATCTGAAACTTACTATGGAAGATATCACAGAAGATTATATTAAAAATTCCAAGGTATTGGTAGTGTCAGGTACAGCTTTGGCAGCATCACCATCAAGAGAAGCCGTGTTCTTAGCTATGAAATTAGCTAGAAAGCACAATACAAAAGTCTTTTTTGATATAGATTACCGTCCATACACATGGAAATCAGAAGAAGAAACAGGCTTGTATTACAGTCTTGCCGCTGAAAAATGTGATGTGATTATTGGTACTAGAGAAGAATTTGATATGCTTGAGAAAATAGATTTACCAGATAATAAAGAAGATAAAGTAAGTGCTAATCATTGGTTTAGCTATAATGCTAAAATAGTCATAGTGAAACATGGAAAAGATGGTTCTATAGCATATCTGAAAAATGGTGAAGAAAAGCAAGGAGAAGTATTCCCTGTGAAACCACTAAAAACTCAAGGTGCTGGTGATTCTTATGCAGGAGGAGTTATCAGTTCATTAATAAAAGGTAAAAGTATCACTGAAGCTATGAAATATGGTGCAGGTGCAGCCGCGATCGTTGTAACAAATAATAGTTGTTCTGATGCAATGCCGACAGAAGAAGAGATTACAGACTTTATAAAAAACTATGTAAAGGAGCATTGATATGTTAGTGAATATGAACAATATGCTGCAAACTGCTGTTAAAAATAATCGTATCGTACCAGGGTTCAATGTTTTTGGTTACGAAGATGCAAAAGTAATAATCGAAGTAGCGCAAACAATTGGAGCTCCTGTATTATTAATGACAAATAAGGATGCAGCAAATTTTATGCCAGTTAAATATTATGGTGCATTATATAGAAAAATGGCTGAGGAAGCTAGTGTTGATGTATGTATTCATCTGGATCATGGTAAAAATGTTGTAGATATTGCAAAAGCCATTCAAGCAGGATATACATCAGTTATGTATGACGGCTCAGCTTATCCAATAGAAGAGAACATAAAAAATTCCAAAGATATTTATAGTATATGTAGTCCATGTGATGTTTCCCTAGAAGTAGAGGTAGGATGTGTTTCTTATAGTGAACCAGGACTTAATGTAAGCGAAAAATTAACAGAGGTTGAAGAAGTTTTGGCTATGTCAAATGAAGTCAATGTGAATTGTATTGCAGTGGCAGTAGGTAATGTTCATCGTATGACAGAACAAAAAGCTGTAATTGATTTTGAAAGACTAGAAAAGATTGCAAAAGTTTGTCCAGTACCATTGGTAATTCATGGTTCAACAGGAATACCTGATGACCAAATAGAAAAGTTAAGATATTACGGTGTTGGTAAAATGAATATAGGTACAGCTGTACGCATGGCTTTTGGTAATACTGTGAGGGATTTTTCTAATGAAAATCCACATATCTTTGATAGAATCCAATTATTCCAGAAACCAATGGAAAAAATGAAAAAAGTTGTTACTGAAAAATATCGTTTACTTGGTTGGTAGGAGGTATAAATGTGAAGAAAGTAGTTGATTTAGATACTATCAAGGATTGCTTTTTTGATGGTATGACTTTGATGGTTGGAGGATTCATGGGGTGTGGAGCACCAGAAACTCTTATAGATTATATTCTTGAGCTAGGAATAAAAGATATTATACTTATATCAACAGATACTGCTACTGTTGATAAAGGTGTAGGGAAATTGATAGTTGCAAAAAGAGTTAAAAAATTATTTGCTTCACATATAGGACTTAATCCTGAAACTGGAAATCAAATGAATGACGGAACAATGGAAGTTGAACTAGTGCCTCAAGGAACTTTGGTTGAACGAATCAGATCAGGTGGAGCGGGCTTAGGTGGAGTTTTAACACCAACTGGAATAGGTACAATAGTTGAAGAAGGAAAACAAGTATTAGAAATAGATGGTAAGAAATATATATTAGAAAAGATTTTACAGGCAGATGTATCTCTAATAAGAGGAAGCGTAACTGATGTATATGGAAATACAGTTTATAGAGGTACAACTAATAATTTTAATCAAGTTATGGCAACAGCAGGTAAGACTGTGATTGTTGAAACAGAAAAATTGGTTCATGGTGGAACCTTATCTCCAGAAAGCATAAGTACTCCAAGTATATATGTGGATTATATTATTAGAGGAGGTAATAGGAAATATGTCTATTAGTGATGTGAAAAAGCGTATTGCAAAACGTGTTGCCCTTGAATTGAATGATGGTGACTTCGTCAACCTAGGTATAGGTCTTCCTACAAAAGTGGCTAACTATATTCCTAGTGGTGTAGAAGTGTTCTTTCAATCTGAAAATGGTATGTTATGTATGGGAGGTATTCCAAAAGAAGGGGAAGAATCCTTTGACATAGTGGATGCTGGAGGACAATATTCTACGTTATTACCATATGGAGCAGCTTTTGATAGTTCCAGTTCCTTTACTATGATACGTGGAGGACATGTAGATGTATGTGTTCTAGGTACACTTCAGGTTGATGGAGAAGGCAATCTAGCTAACTGGATAATACCAGGTAAAATAGTTCCAGGAATGGGTGGAGCAATGGACTTGGTAACTGGAGCAAAGAAAGTTATTATTGCCACAACCCATACTAATAAAGGTAAACCCAAAATACTTAAGAAATGTACTTTGCCCTTAACAGCAGTGGGGCAAGTTGATACTATAATTACAGAATTAGCAGTGATAGAAGTAACTGAAGATGGGTTAGTCTTAAAAGAAATCAGTCAAGACACTACAGTTGAAGAAGTAATAAAATTGACAGAAGCAGAATTGACAGTTAGTGAAGATATAAAAGTATGGAAGGATGAATAAAATGGATTCTGTTGTTATCTTATCTGCCGTAAGAACAGCTGTAGGAAATTACGGTGGAGCATTACAATATACTAGTGCAGTAAAATTAGGTGAAACGGTTATAAAAGAAGCTATTAACAGAGCAAAAATATCAAATGAAGATGTTGATGAAGTATTGTTCGGTTGTGTATTACAAGCTGGTTTGGGACAAAATGTTGCTAGGCAGGCGGCTGTAAATGCAGGGATACCCGAAGAAGTACCAGGTATGACAATAAATAAGGTCTGCGGTTCTGGATTACGAACTGTCAGCTTAGGTGCTCAGACTGTTCTTGCCGGGGATAATAATGTTGTGGTTACAGGTGGAACAGAGAACATGAGTGCTTCTCCATATGTACTTGATAAAGCTAGATTCGGATATAGGATGGGTAATGCAAATATGATAGACATGATGGTAATAGATGGACTATGGGATGCATTCAACGATTATCATATGGGTATTACAGCTGAAAATATCGCTGAAAAGTATAATTATACAAGAGAACAACAAGATGATTTTGCAGTAAAATCTCAAAATAAAGCAGAAGAAGCACAAAAATCAGGTCGTTTCAAAGATGAAATTGTTCCTGTTGAATTAATTGGCAGAAAAGGTAAAACCACTATATTTGAAGAAGATGAATTCATTAGATATGGTGCAACCCATGAGCAATTAGCAAAATTAAGACCAGCATTTAAAAAAGATGGTACTGTCACAGCAGGTAATGCTTCTGGTATAAACGATGGTGCTGCAGCAATAGTTATAGCTAATGAGGAATATGCTGCTAAAAAAGATTTGAAACCTATTGCAAGAATATTAAGTCATGCTTCAGTAGGATTAGATCCCAAAATCATGGGACTTGGACCTGTGAATGCTGTAAAAAAAGCATTAGAAAAAGCGAATCTGACTATAGATGATATTGGACTATTTGAATTGAATGAAGCTTTTGCGGTACAATCTCTAGGAGTGTTGGAACAATTAGGTATACAAGAAGAAAAAGTCAATGTAAATGGTGGAGCTATTGCAATAGGACATCCTATAGGGGCTTCAGGAGCAAGAATATTAGTAACGTTACTCCATGAAATGATGAAAAGAAAAGTTAGATATGGTGTCGCTGCTCTATGTATCGGTGGAGGTATGGGAACATCAATTATCGTAGAAAATATGAATATATAATAATAAATGAAGAATAAGGGCTGCCAAAATACTTTAGTCAAGTAAGGTATTTTGACAGCTTTTTTGCTCTCTAAATATGTTTTAACATATAGTAGATTAATGGAAAACTATTGCCAGAATAATATTTTTATAATATACTCTTAACTAATAAAGATTGCTGATAATATTAATACTATATGAAAAGGAGGCAATGTTATGTTAGGAGATAGCAGATATACAAAAGAAGATATAATTAAAATCACACGTGAAGAGGATATCAAATTCATAAGACTTCAATTTGTAGACATTCTAGGTACTCTCAAAAATGTAGCTATTACAGATGAACAACTAGAAAAAGCATTAAACAATCAAATATTGATTGATGGTTCATCAATAGAAGGATTTGTTAGAATGGAAGAATCTGATATGTATCTAAAACCAGATTTGGATACTTTTGAGATATTTCCCTGGAGACCTCATCAAGGTAAAGTAGGTAGAATGATATGTGATATATATAATCTTGACGGTACTCCTTTTCAAGGCGATCCTAGATATGTTCTCAAGAAAGTAATAAAAGAAGCTGCAGATATGGGGTACGATTTCAATGTAGGACCAGAATTTGAATTTTTCCTATTTCAGATAGATGAAAATGGTTATCCTACAACAACAACTCACGATAATGCAGGATATTTTGATCTGGGACCAATTGATTTGGGAGAAAATGTAAGACGGGACATAGTACTTACACTTGAAGAAATGGGATTTGATATTCAGACATCTCACCATGAAGTAGCTCCAGGTCAACATGAAATAGATTTCAAATACAGTGATGCGTTAAGGTCTGCAGATAATATAGTAACTTTTAAGCTGGTAGTTAAGGTCATTGCAAGAAAACATGGGTTACATGCCACATTCATGCCTAAGCCTATATTTGGGATAAGTGGTTCAGGGATGCATTGCAACCTGCTCATGTATGATGAAGATGGTAGAAACATCTTCTATGATGAAAAAGATGAGCTGAATCTATCAAAAGAAGCATATTATTTTATTGGTGGATTACTTGAACATGCAAAAGCTTTAACTGCTGTAACTAATCCTACGGTAAACTCTTATAAAAGATTAGTATCAGGATTTGAAGCACCTGTGAGAATTGGCTGGTCAACTATAAATGCCAGTCCACTTATTAGAGTTCCAAGAGGTAGAAACAAAAATTCTCTGATTGAACTTAGAAGTCCAGACCCATCCTGCAATCCTTATTTGGCTGTTGCAGCAATGTTGAAAGCAGGACTTGATGGTATTAAGAACAAGATAGAACCACCAAAAATGATGGAACAGAAAGAACTAAGTAAAGTACTTGATACACTTGATGTAGAATCAACAATTCCAAGTACTCTGAAAGAAGCGTTGATAGATTTATCAAAAGATGAAATAATAAAAGATGCATTAGGTGATGTTTACGAGAGATACATGAAAGCGAAAAGTCTAGAATGGGATGAATATATATCAGTAGTCCATTCATGGGAAGTTGAAAAATATATTTCAAGATATTAAGAAAATATTTATAGCTGAGTAAAAGGATGTTTTGTGTATGGGAGCTAGAATCATAGTAGGATCCTCTAACAAAAAAATATTGAAGCAATTATCGCACTTCCTTAATGAAAATGGATATAATGTAGTAGGTGAAACAACAGATGGATATGATATCCTAAGGAGAATCCATACTGTTTATCCGGATTTATGTATTATGGATTTCAACATGAAGGGATTAAACGGTCATGACGTGAGTGAAGTGCTGATAGCAGACAACGTATGTCCAATCATTACCATAATTGGTTCATCTGAACTGCATTATTTTACTAACTTAAAACACGAACCCATATTTAGCTTGCTTATCAAGCCTATCAATAAGGATTCATTAATTAATACTATTGATTTATTGGTTAAAACATCTAGGAGTATAACTCAGTTGCGAAAAGAAGTCAGTACTCTGAAGAAGAAGCAGGAAGATAAGCAATTGATTAATCAAGCTAAACAATTATTGATAGAGGCTAATGGTCTAACAGAAGAAGAGGCACATAGGAAGATTCAGAAACTCAGCATGAACAAAGGTATCTCCAAAAGAATAGTAGCTATAGAGATTATTAACAAATATAAATGACAATAGTTTGAAAATTATGAAAGATAATTTCTGGGCAATTAATACTTGCATTATCAATTATGATATGATATATTATATATAGATATGACTGGGCAAAGGAGTCCGACTTTAACTAAACTTTTAGAACAATGGCGTTCTTAGGGAAGTTCCCTTAGTAACGCTTTTTTTATTAGATTTTTATATAAAAAGTATAGTTGAAGGCTCTAATTGCTTAATAAATAATGGTTTTTACAAGATATAATTATTAAAAAAATGTAATCATAAGAACGTATGAGAAAACCAATGAAAATATAAAAATAAAAATTTGATTAGGATTTAGGAGGACATAGTATGAGTATCAACGATTTATTCGGAACAAATGTATTTAGTGATGCAGTTATGAAAGAAAGACTTCCAAAAGAAACATATAAATCACTTAAAAGAACAATAGAGATGGGAGAGCCACTAGAGAAGACAACAGCCGAAGTAATTGCAAACGCTATGAAAGATTGGGCTATCGAAAAAGGAGCAACTCATTATACACACTGGTTCCAGCCTATGACAGGAAAGACAGCAGAAAAGCATGACTCTTTTATATCATTGACTCCTGACGGAAGAGCAACTATGGAGTTCTCTGGTAAAGAATTGATTCAAGGAGAGCCTGATGCTTCATCATTCCCTAATGGAGGACTTAGAGCTACATTTGAAGCTAGAGGATATACAGCTTGGGACCCAACATCACCAGCTTTCCTAAAAGAAGATTCAGCAGGTGTAACATTATGTATACCAACTGCTTTCTATTCTTATACTGGTGAAGCTCTTGACAAAAAAACACCATTACTTCGTTCAATGGAATCTATTTCAAAACAAGCAATGCGTGTATTAAAATTATTCGGAGAAACAAGTTCTAAGAAAGTAATAACTACAGTTGGAGCAGAACAAGAGTATTTCTTAGTAGATAAAAAATATTATCAAGCTAGAAAAGATTTAATATTCACTGGAAGAACATTATTTGGTGCAATGCCTCCAAAAGGTCAAGAATTGGATGACCATTATTTTGGAAGTATAAAAGAAAGAATTGCCAATTTTATGAGAGAGTTGGATGTTGAACTATGGAAGCTAGGGGTATCTGCTAAGACAAAGCATAATGAAGTAGCTCCAGCTCAATTCGAAGTAGCACCAATATTCTCAACAACAAATATTGCAACAGACCATAACCAATTAATGATGGAAATCATTCAAAAGGTTGCAATGAGACATGATCTAGTATGTCTACTACATGAAAAACCATTTGCTGGAGTTAATGGTTCTGGTAAGCATAACAACTGGTCATTAGCTACTGATGATGGTATTAACTTATTGAACCCAGGAAAAACACCTGAAGAAAATGCAAGATTCTTGCTTTTCCTATCAATAATTATTGCAGCAGTTGACGAATATGCTCCATTACTAAGATTATCAGCAGCTAACCCTGGTAATGATCATAGATTAGGAGCTAATGAAGCTCCACCAGCTATAATTTCAGTATTCTTAGGGGATAAATTAACTAGTATAATCAATCAAATTGAAGCTGGAGACCTTAATATAGAAAAACAAGTAGAATTACTTGAAGTAGGTGTTTCTACACTTCCAAAACTTCCAAAAGATTCTACTGATAGAAATAGAACATCACCATTCGCATTCACTGGTAATAGATTCGAGTTCAGAATGTGTCCTTCATCAGCATCAATAGCTGGACCTAACATTGTTCTTAATACAATTGTTTCTGAATATCTTAGAAGAGTTGCTGATGAATTAGAGAAAGCTGATGATTTCAATGAATCTCTTAAAAAAGTTATGGTAAGATTAATAAAAGATCATAAGAAAATCATATTTGATGGTGATGGTTATTCTGATGATTGGATTAAAGAAGCAGCAAGAAGAGGACTTCCTAATCTATCATCAACAGTTGAAGCTTATACTTATTTTGATAAACCAGAAGCTGTTGAATTATTTGAAAGACATGGTGTCTTTACAAAAGGAGAAATAGTTTCTCGTAAAGAAATCGTATTTGAAGAATATGCAAAAATAATTAATATAGAGGGACTTACAATGTCTCAAATGGTTAAAAAGCAGATTATTCCTGCATGTATTAATTACATGACTGATGTTGCTGAATCTATCAGCAAGATTAAGGGTGTATGTCCTTCAGTGGATGTATCTGTACAAGAAGAACTTGTTAATAAGATTTCAAAACTGTTATTCGATGTTAGAGTCAAAGTTGCTGATCTCAATAAAGCAATTGAAGAAGCTAAGGGAATTAGTAATATTGAAAGTATGGCATTCGCTTATAGAGAAAAAGTATTCCCAGCTATGGCAGAGTTAAGAAAACCATGTGATGAACTTGAAAAAATAGTTTCAGAAGAAGCATGGCCATACCCAACATATGATGAACTATTGTTTAGAGTTTAGTTCTATCATATACACATAATTACGGTTATAATATACTCCTTAATGTAAATATATTATACTAGGCTAACCATGAAGAAAGCTGTTTACAGCAATCTTCATGGTTTTTCTAATATCTATTACAATTAAGAAATATATAACATCTAATTATTTAACATTTGTCTATAACCTGAAGGTCTGTTATAATATTAAATAATCTATAAGATTAAACATATTGTTGAGGTGGAATAAAATGATTGTTACTATAGCACTTAATCCTTCAATTAACAAATTAGCTGTTATTGATGGGTTAGAAGTGGATGGTGAAAACAAAGTACAGGATTATCGTATAAGCCTTGGAGAGAGCCCGATATATACAGCGTATATAATAAAGTTACTTCAGGGAGAACCATATGTATTAGGATTTTTAGGCGGAATGGGCGGAAGGTTCATTCATAATGTAATGCAGAAAAACAGAATAAAATCTGATTTTGTATTTAACATGGGTGAAAGTAAATCTATTTATAGAATTGTTGATTCAGTAAACGGAACACAAACTACATTATTGGATGACAATATGTTAGTAGATGAAAGAGATGAGAAAAACCTTAAACATAAGCTTCAAAATAGAATAAAAGATGCTAAAATAATGGTTTTAGGTGGAGATATGCCAAGAGGTACAGATTTTAACCTGATTGAAGACATAAGTTCAGTAGCCAAGAAACATGATATTAAGGTCATTACTGCATTAGAAGGGCAAAATCTACGTAAGTCGTTAAATCTTAAACCATATGCATTGAAGATAAGTGATAAAAACATTTCCGATCTGGTTAACGTAGATACTTTAACCTATGACAAGTACTATGTAATAAAAGAGTTGTACGATATACTTATATCAAATAAGATTCATTATATGTTATATGATTCTAATGAGGGTCTATATGTACTCTCAAAAAATAAGATCTGCAAAGTTATACTTAGTGAAACTCCAGAAATATCTGACGGTATTGGTGCAAGTGATTCAATGGTTGGAGCGTTTGCTGTTTCTATAGAGAGAAAATATGAGCAGGAAAAGATGGCTAAACTGGTTATGGCAAGCAGTATTGCTGTAAAAAGTTCAAAATATCCTACTATATGCAATAGAAAGGATATAGATTATTATAATAATAAGGTAAAAATTGTTGAAATAATGAATAGGAAGAGGGGTTTTATAGAATAAAACATATTACATTAAATATGATAATAAAAATATCGCAGTAATATCATATATATGACGGTATTATACAGAGATGCTAAGAGGTAATGAAATGATACGTCGAAAAGAGTGATTTTCTACATTGATTTGCGATATGTTTATATAGAATACCTACTTTAAGTAATATATAATGATGATAAGGCATGAAACTACAATATGTATTGTGATAGAAAAAAATAGGTACTACATATTGTGGAAATATTAATGATATTTCTAGAAAGCTAGGGGATAGTTTGGACATGTCTATTAGATTTTATTACAGAAAGCGGGGATGTTATTATGAAAAAATACCTGGAAGGAACAAGACAAGTTATAACTGAGAATAATCTAATTATTAACCTAGAGTATTATTTAGTTGAATCTACATACTACGAAAAAGATGAAACGAAAGTTGCATATGGTGTTGAAATACTTAAGAGAGATAATTTTAATTATTTAGAATCGGATATTGTTTCTAAGGTAACTGACAGTAAAGATAAGATTATAAACATAATTAATAAGCTCATAGCTAATATAGTAACCCCTGTGGGTATGGTTTGTGTGGTTGATGAATTATTTTAATTTAATATAGAAGTGGCTGTCCCGAGATACAACGTAAAATATATTATCCGACAGCCACTTTTCTATATGATTCAATCAGGTTTTATGTGATTTTGTTTGAAGGTATTAGGAGTCATTCCGCTAATTTGTTTGAATATCTTACTGAAATGGCTCTGAGTCGTGTAACCTAATCGGGTAGATATCTCCACTAATGATAGGTTAGTGAACAGAAGCAGATGTTTAGCTTTTTTTATTCTGTTAATATGAATATATTTGGTAAAACTAATTCCAATTTCCTTTTTAAAGGTTCTGGATAAATAACTGCTGTTAGCATTAACATGATCTGCAACATCAGTCAAAGTAAAGTTGGTACAAAGATTATCATTAATATATTTAATCACTTCTTTGGTTAAGGGAGAGTAATTATTCTTATTGGAAGATAGACTATTCTTTATCTGAGTCATGAAATCAAGTATCATTATAGCATTAAGATTAAGTAAAGATTCTTCATCACGTAGAGATTCTACTTTATTAATATACAGGTCACTAAGGAAATACGCATAATTTTCTTCTAAGCCAGTTTCAATAGCCATTCTAGTTATAAGTGCACAACTGCATATCATATTGTTCTTCAAAGACCTTATTGAGTTGTTTTCACATAATACTGAAGAAGGATAATTACTATACTCATATCCAACTTTTTCTAACTCGTCTATATTACCAGTAATAATTGCTTGGTAAAGTCGTTTTTCCAATTCATAAGGGTAATGGGAATGGTTGATAGAATCATTTTTTGATTCTTGGTATAAATATTCCTCTTTCTTGGACATATCGGTTATTTTGAGTGAGTTGAAAATCTGACTGAAATCCATATTGCCTATAAACACAAAATCCCTCCCAAAAGTAAAATATACGAAAAAAATAGTAAATAAAATGATATACAGTGGATAGATAAATCTTTACAATATAATCAATAACATTAATACAATTATATCAGATTGAGAGGTAAATAAGTAGATAAAATTAAGGAGGAGATAGTATGCAGGAAAAGATTAATAAGCTTCTATCAGAGTTGACATTAGAAGAGAAAGCTTCTTTATGTTCAGGTAAGGATTTTTGGACTACCGAGCCAATTGAAAGGTTAGATATTCCTTCAATCATGGTTACTGATGGACCTCATGGATTAAGAAAACAAGCTGGTGATTCAGACCATCTTGGAGTTAATACCTCAGTACCATCAACTTGTTTTCCTTCTGGTGTAGGATTAGCATCATCATGGGATAGAGATTTAGTAGAAAAAGTCGGGGTAGCATTAGGTGAAGAAACACAAACAGAAAATGTATCAGTCCTATTAGGCCCAGCAGTAAATATTAAGCGGTCACCTCTATGTGGGAGAAATTTTGAATATTTTTCAGAAGACCCATATTTATCAACTCAAATAGCTAAACATCATATATTAGGTGTTCAGAGTCAAGGAGTAGGAACATCTATAAAACACTTTGCTGCCAACAATCAAGAATACAAGAGAATGAGCGTTGATACTTTAGTTGATGAAAGAACCTTAAGAGAAATATATCTTGCTAGTTTTGAAACTGCCATCAAAGAAGCAAAACCATGGACTGTCATGTGTGCCTATAATAAATTAAATGGAACTTATTGTGCTGACAACTACAAACTGTTGACGGAAGTTCTTAGAGATGACTGGGGTTATGAAGGTTTGGTAATCTCAGACTGGGGAGCAGAAGATGATAGAGTAGAAGGAATCAAAGCTGGTATGGACCTAGAAATGCCAGGTAATGGAGGACTCAATGATAAAAAAATCGTTGAAGCAGTCAAAAAGGGTATTCTAGATGAAAAAGACCTAGATAAAGTTGTAAGAAGAATATTGGAACTAGTTTTTAAAGGAATAGAGAATGCAAGGGATATGAATTATGACAAAAAAGAACATGATTCATTAGCTAGGAAAGTTGCATCAGAATGTATGGTACTTCTTAAAAATAATGATAAAGTACTTCCATTGGATAAAGATAAAAAAGTTGCTGTAGTTGGTGAACTAGCAAATAACCCAAGATATCAAGGTGGTGGAAGTTCACATATAAACCCTACGTTTTTACACAATGCATTAGAAGAAATGGAGAAGCTTGGTACAGTTAATTTTGCAAAAGGATATGATGCTAATGTTGACGATCCTAGCCAGAAATTAGAAAATGAAGCAATAAGCTTAGCAAAAGAAAGTGAAGTGGTTATAGTATTTGCAGGTCTTCCGGATAGATATGAATCAGAAGGATACGATAGAAAACATATGCAAATGCCTGAAAACCAAGTTCATCTAATTGAAGAACTAAGTAAAGCTAATGAGAATATAGTAGTAGTATTGTTTAATGGTTCTCCTATAGAAATGTCTTGGATAAATAGTGTAAAAGCAGTATTAGAAGGATATCTAGGAGGGCAAGCAGGGGGAGGAGCTGTCGCTGATATTTTATATGGCAAGGTTAACCCTTCAGGCAAATTAGCTGAAACATTCCCAATTAGGTTGAATCATAATCCATCATCATTGAATTATCCAGGAAAAGAGAACAAAGTCTCCTATAACGAAGGATTATTTGTAGGATACAGATATTATGATGCCAAAGATATGGATACTCTATTTCCATTTGGACATGGACTTAGTTATACTATTTTTGAATATATTGATATTGAAATGAACAAAGATGAAATAGAAGACTCAGAAAATGTGGAAGTTACTGTAACAGTTAAAAATACTGGGGATACAGCTGGAAAAGAAGTTGTTCAATTATATGTAAGAGATATTGAATCATCAGTTATAAGACCAGTAAAAGAGTTAAAGGATTTTGCTAAGGTAGAACTAGTACCAGGTGAAGAAAAGAAAGTGAAATTCATATTGAATAAACGTTCTTTTGCTTACTATAACGTAGACATTAAAGACTGGCATGTGGAAACAGGTGAATTCCAAATATTAGCAGGTTCTTCAGTAGTCAATCTACCTCTTAAAGCAAATATTAGAGTCAATTCAACTAGAAAAATTAAAAAGTTATTTAATAGAAATTCAACATTCGTAGAAATAGCAGGTCATCCTGTAGGTGCAATGATAGTAAAACAGATTACTGAGAATATGAAACAAATGTTCAATGATTCAGATATATTTAATGAAAATGCATTGGAGGAGATGGCGGCAACTAATACTCTCAGATCACTTATAACATTTGGTGCCATGAACGAAGAAGAATTACAGAATCTAATCAATCAATTGAATGCCTAGTATTAATATGAAATGCAGGTCGGTCATTAGGATCGGCCTGTTTTTTTGTTTGAAATAATAGTCAATAACAAGTATAATCATATTATATAAAAACAAGATTTTAGTTAGAAGAAACTCATTTTAATACATATACAAATATAATAAATATTTATTCTTATAGGAGGTATTTATGAAACAAGCAAAAGTTGTAATAAGTACAAGCTTAGACCCATGGAAGAATTTATCTATTGAAGAATATTTGGTTAGGAATCTTGAGGAAGATCAATGTGTTTTATATTTATGGAAAAATGATAAGACTGTAGTTGTAGGTAAAAACCAAAACCCATGGAGGGAATGTAATATATCGCTTTTGGAAGACGAAGGAGTCAAATTATCAAGAAGGATAACTGGCGGAGGAGCCGTTTATCATGGACTTGGAAATCTTAATTTTTCATTTGTGATAAATAAATCTGATTATGACTTGGAAAGACAGCTAAAAGTAATATTGAATATGTGTGAAAAGTTAGGTATCCATGGTAAGCTTACTGGGCGCAATGATTTAACTGTAGATGATAAGAAATTTTCTGGTAATGCATTTTATCATGGCAAGAAGGTTTCGTTGCATCATGGTACTCTACTTATTAATGAAAACATGAGTAATCTAGCAAGATATCTAAATGTTTCTAAAGAAAAAATAAGTTCAAAAGGTGTAAAATCAGTTAAGTCAAGAGTTACCAATTTAGCAAGTTTCTATGAAGGTCTAAGTACTGAGATTGTTAGTGATATGTGTATAAAGAGTTTCGCAGATGAATATGCACATGGAAGTGATGGAATAATTATTGAGAAAGATCCTGAGTGGTTCAATAATGAAGATATCAATGGATTATATGAAAAGAATGCTTCATGGGATTGGAGATATGGCAAAGCAGCCAAATTCCAAGTGCTATTGGAAACCAGATTTAATTGGGGAGAAATACAGATTCATATAAATACTAAAAATGCTATAATAGATGAAGTAGCCATATATTCAGACTGCTTAGATCAAGATTTTATTGGGTTGTTACCTGATATGTTTATACAAGAGAAATATAATTCATCAATCATAGCACATAAGTTAAGAAATAATAAGTTATCCCAAGGAAGACAAAAAATGTTGGAAGATATTGCTGATTGGATAGAAAACAAGAAGTTTTAGTAATAAATAAGAAGTATAAGGATGATATCGTATGGTAGAAAAATATTTGACTATATTTGAAGATAATGAAGCTGAATTAGTGGAGAAAAAATCTCGATTCATAGCTACAATAAAACATGTAGAAACAGAAGAAGAAATAAAAGATTTTTTAGAGGGAATACGTAAAAAATATTGGAATGCAACTCATAATGTATTTGCTTACACCATAGGACTTAAACAACCGTTAGAACGATGTAGTGATGATGGGGAGCCTAGTGGTACTGCTGGTATGCCTATTCTAGAAGTAATAAGAGGTAGCAAATTACATAATGTAATAGTTGTTGTAACTAGATATTTTGGAGGGACTTTACTTGGTACAGGTGGGCTTGTAAGAGCTTATGGAGGTTGTGCTAAGTTGGGAATAGAATCATCCAATGTAGAAGAGAATATATTATATTATTTAATTGATGTTAAAGTAGATTATACTTTATCAGGTAAAGTACAATATGAAATATTACAGAATGATTATATCATTAATGATACTGGGTATCTTGATCAAGTATGTTATTCAGTATTAGTTGAATATAACAAGAAAGAATCATTCTTGAATAAGATGGTTGATATAACTAGTGGAGCAGCTGATATTGTTAATAAAGGAATACATTACGGAACAGGTACTAATGATAAAATTAGATTAAGAAAAGTAGATCTGCCAGAAAAATAGACCATATTAAACATTTGAGATGTTAATATATAGTGGTTCATAATTCTAAAAGGATTATCAATTGAGATATAGAATATATCTAATAAGGTGTAATTTTTTTTATACTCTATAATAATTAATTTTAACAAAAGGAGGAAATAGAATGACAAAAAAACTAGAAATCTATAAATGTCCACATTGTGGAAACATTGTTGAGGTTTTTGTAGGAAATGGCGCGCCAATAGTATGTTGTGGTGAAAAAATGCAATTATTAGAAGAACAGACAGCTGATACTTCTAAAGAGAAACATGTACCATTTATTGAAGAGATAGAGAACGGTTATAAAGTTAGAATTGGAGAAAATCAAGCTCATCCAATGACTGAAAAACATCATATAATGTGGATAGAATTAGTTGCAGACTCTCATATATATAGAAAAGAATTAACTCCTGATGACGAACCAGAAGCCACATTCATAGTACCAAAAACAGATAATGTTTTTGCAAGAGAATATTGTAATATCCATGGATTATGGAGAAAAAATTAAGATATAGATAAACAAATTGAATACGGAGGAATTGTAATGAAATCATTAAAGGGAACAAGAACAGCTGAGAATCTTTTAAAAGCTTTTGCTGGCGAATCACAAGCAAGAAACAGATATACTTTCTATGCATCAATTGCTAAAAAAGAAGGATATGTACAAATATCCAATATATTTTATGAAACAGCAGACAATGAGAAAGAACATGCAAAGAGATTTTTTAAGTTTCTGAAACAAGATTATAAACATGAAGCAATTGAAATAACTGCAGGTTTTCCTATTACTCTTGGAGATACAAAAGATAATCTGTTAGCTGCTGCCAATGGAGAAAATGAAGAATGGTCTGATTTATACCCAGCATTTGCAGAAGTAGCAAGAGAAGAAGGATTTGAAAATATTGCAGTTGTATTTGAGAAGATTGGTTCTGTAGAGAAGCATCATGAAGAAAGATATAGAAAATTATTAAGTAATATTGGAGACGGCAGTGTTTTCAAAAAAGAAGAAAAAACTTTATGGAAATGCGATAATTGTGGCTATATACACGAAGGAGATAGCGCACCTCAGGTATGTCCAGCATGTGCACATCCACAATCATATTTTGAACTTTTATGTGATAATTTTTAATAGTGATAAATAGAGCATACTAGTATTATTATGAGCTGTTCATATATATCACAAAAGTATTCTAATGGATATTTTTGTATAAATTATGGCAGCTCTTTTTAGTGTTTTAAAAGAGAATCCAAACATTTACCATCAATATTTTTCATAGGTATATTCATTATCTTAGCTATGGTTGGCGCTACATCAACTAGTGTAGCTTGTGGTATATATGTGTTATTGATGTTATTACCTTTGGCAAAAAGAAGTGTTCTCATATTAGGATGAGTAGGTAAAAATCCATGGTCAGCTATATGGGGTCTTGATAATTTGGTTCTAGGGATTATTAATTGATTGCATATGTGATTATTGAAGACATAGCCATCCTTAGCTTCTAGAACAAACTGAAAACTATTATCTAGGTGGAATAATCTATTAGTTTCTTCACTTGTATATACTTTCTTTATTCCACTTTCTGGATTAGATTGTAATTCTAATAATTGAGCATAAACCTTTTTGTATAATTGTTTATCTCCTTCATTTTTGATACATATCTGTGCAGAACCACCACATGCGTTACAGAATGCTTTCCAAGATATGATTCTATTTCTATCATTTGTTATTATCAGTTTGTTTTCTTTGAAAAAAGAATTCATACATATATAATATTTGTAATTATTCATACCATGATCACCTAATATTATGAAGTCTGTTTGATCATATATATTAGCCTTTTTAGTAGAGTTAATAAGTCCTTCTATACGAGAATCCATAGTATTTAATATACATTGGATTTTAGTTGCGCTAGTACCAAGTCTATGCATAGTGTAATCCAACTGAGTGAAATGAATGAATAATAGATTTGGCTGTTTTTTTAAGATCAGATAGTTGGAAATATCATCAGCTATGTTATCCAAGGTGGGTTGAGCTGAACAACTTAATTTTGCATTTTTTAATGCAGGAATAATAAGATTTCTACTACTGTTTTTTATATAATTACTTATAAAACAACCTGGTTCTATAGGCCATAATTCGGGCATGTTATATGTTATTGTAGCACCAGCCATTACTGGCCATAATATAGAAGCACATGTATATCCCTGTTTCTTTGCATAGTCAAATATAGTTGGAACTTTTATGGATTTTTCATACCAATACCATTCTGGTTTCTTATATCTCTCTGGCTGACATTTTTTATTGGATACAATACCATGTTTATTGGGATATGTACCGGTTATTATGGAAGTGTGGCAGGGATATGTTAAGCTAGGATATATACTATACATATTTCTTACATAAGAGCCTTCTGAGATGTATGATTTAAAAGTAGGCAAGTCTTTTATATAATTAAAATCGAGAGCATTTAATGCATCGATACTAATGACTATGATATGCTTATTATATTTGTTCATTGTATTGCTCCTGTTTTGTTATTATATTATACAACTATGCTCATATTTGTAAATTTGTGTTAATTATAGTTATAAATAGTATATCCATATATGGTAATCTTTATAGATGGTATAAATAGTTCTTGACAATGGTATGTATATCATTATATAATTTTATAAGAAATTTGTTTAAGAAAGGAAGGTTGTTTTATGATAATTAAATTACATATCACATCAAATAAAACAGTAAATACCCAATTACAATCTAAGAAATATAAAACAACCTGTGTTAGTGATAAATAATAGTTAAATATTATAAGTGAATCTTATATAATTATAGTTAGCTAGTCACAGGTATATATAACTGTGGCTATTATTATGCCTTATTATGAGAAAGGTATAATAACTTGTATGTAATATTGATTTGTCAATGAGTAAATCTATAATATTACGACTATAATTATGCATACCTTGTATAGATATATAGCCATGGAACGTAAGTTACGTTAACATGGCTTTTTTATATTGTAGAAAAGGTGAATTATTGAAAAGTGGATTTATTTGTAATGCTTCTATTAAAAAATTAATACAGACAAAAGGAGAACTAGGATTATGCAGAGGTTAATGAAATTAATAGAACCATATCGAGGATTAAAAAGAGAAATATATATTATATTTATCGCAAAAACTGTCAATGCAATGGGAGCGTTTGTCTTTCCATTTCTAACATTATTATTAAACAATAAAATAGGTTTATCAGAAAGTGAAACAGGAACTTTTATAGCCATTAGCGGGTTGTTATTTATACCCTCAAGTTTAATTGGAGGAAAGCTATCGGATATCATAGGGAGAAAGAAGCTTATAGTTATTTTTGAGACATTAGGCATATTATGCTATGGTGCTTGTTGCTTTATACAGCCTACCATGTTAATGGCTTATTTGCTATTATTATCCGGAATATTATTTGGTATAGCTGGACCAGCTCATGATGCAATGACTGCTGATTTAACTACTCCGGAAGAGAGAGAAGGGGCATATTCACTTAACTATTTAGGGTTTAACTTTGGCTATGCTATAGCTATGCTATTTGCAGGAACTTTATTTGAATATAATCTAAAACTGTTTTTTCTATTAGATGTTGTAACTGGTTTAATTGGAATAACACTTATAGGATTATTTGTTAGTGAGACTCTACATAATAGTAGTAAAGAGATATCACAAGATCGTGAATTAGAAAAGAAAGAAGAAGGATCTATACTGGACGTATTATTCTCTAGACCAATATTAATCGCATTTGCATTAGCACTTTTTGGTTATAGATTCGTATATTCTCAATGGTCCTTCATGTTGCCATTACATGCAAAAGATAATTTTCCCGCTGATGGAGCAGCTTTGTATGGTGCTTTAGGGACTTTTAACGCAATTATTGTTGTTGTATTAACACCTGTGCTGACTTCATTATTTAGTAAAAAAACTAATGTAAAAAGAGTATTCTATGCAGGTATATTATTTACTATAGGATTTGGTATGTTAGGGTTTATTTCAACGAGAGTAGCATTCTTCACTTCAGTGTTTATATTTACTCTAGGAGAAATACTTGAAGCTATAAGTGTAATGCCGTTTATTATGAATCATACTCCTGCTACTCATAGAGGAAGGATGAGTTCAGTTTTACCTATAACTATGGGATTAGGTTTTACAGTAGGACCACTAATAATGGGACATGTTCTTGAAGCAACGAGTTTTTCTATTGCTTGGAAGATATGTGCTTTGATTGTAGGTGTATCCACATTGTGGATGATAAGAATAAACAAGAATGAGATTAAAAGCAGAGTAGATGAAGAAGAAGCTGTTGTTGCTAATTGATTATAGAATTGATAGATATATAAATAAAAAGTGCAAAGGATGAATAAGGTATTCTTTGCATTTTTTGTCGAGGCATTGTTAACCTCTATACCTTTGTAGTTGACAATAGGGGTTAACAAATGTATAATACAATTAATCAAATTAACGAGGAGATAAAATTATGAAATTACAACTTAGAGAAATGATTATGATTGGTATTTTTGCAGCGTTAATGGTAGTTGGAGCTAAGTTAAGTATACCTACACCTTTTGGTGTGCCTTTAACATTTCAACTGTTTTTCAGTATTTATGCAGGGCTTTTATTAGGAGCTAAAGCAGGTTTTTTATCTCAATTAATATACATACTCTTAGGTCTTGTAGGACTTCCCGTATTTACTATGGGAGGGGGAATAGCTTATATTTTCAACCCTACTTTTGGTTATATTATAGGATTTGCTGTTGCTCCATTGATAGTAGGTGCATTATTGAACAATAAAAAGAATATTAATTTTATTAAAGTTTTAGGTATATCTATAGTTGGATTTGCAGCAATTTATATCATTGGTAATGTGTATCTTTATTTTATAAAAGATTTATATCTTAATAAACCAGCTTCACTAGTCGGTATTTTTAAATCAATGATACCTTTTATGGTAAAAGATTTTATTCTAGTTATTATAGCTGCTTATTCTTCAACCATTATAATTCCTATTCTAAGAAAGTCTGGAGTTATGAATGGAGTCTGCAAAAACAATATTTAAATAGCTTTAATTTTTATACTAATATATGGTAGCTATTATTGACAACATATAGTACAATATATTTAACTTAAATTAGGAGGTTATATATATGATGAAAAAGTTGATTTTGAATAATGGTGTGGAAATACCACAATTAGGATTTGGTACATTTCGTGCTAAAGATGATGAAGCTTACCAAAATGTAAAATGTGCTCTTGAAAATGGCTATCGTCATATTGATACTGCAGTAGCTTATGGTAATGAAGAAAGTGTTGGAAGAGCTATTAAAGATAGTGGAATAGATAGAGGCGACATTTTTGTTACAACAAAACTTTGGAATGATGACCAAGGTTATGAAGAAACAAAAGCGGCTTTTACAGATTCTTTAAATAAATTACAACTTGATTATGTTGATTTATATCTTATACATTGGCCAAAAGGTTATGATAAAGCTCGTGCTTCATGGCGTGCTATGGAAGAGTTATATGAGGAAGGTAAGATTCGTGCTATAGGTGTTTCTAATTTCAATATTCATCATTTGGATGATTTATTAAAAACAGCTAGAATTATGCCAGTAGTAAACCAAGTTGAATGTCATGTCGGTCTACAAAATCGTGTTCTTCAAGATTACTGCAAGAAGTTTGGTATTTATCTAGAAGCCTATGCGCCTTTGATGAGCAGTAATATAGGTGAATTATTAAATAATGAACATATGATTGAAATTGCCAAGAAATATGGTAAAACTGTTCCTCAAGTTGCTATCAGATTCTTGTTGGAAAGAAATATAATTCCTTTACCAAAATCTTCTACACCAGAACGTATTGCATCAAATAAAGATGTATTTGATTTTACACTTACTAAGGAAGATATGGATATTATAGCTACTTTGAATAATGGAAGAAAGTTATTTCCAGAGCCTGATAATATTAATTTTTAGTAGGAATAGTAGTATTTTTTTAGGAAGATAGTTTAAGGTTTTACCTAGACAAATATAAGAGACCTGTAGATGACATTTTATTGTGGAATGTTTATCTATGGGTTTTTATTTTTATGGTTGTTTATTAGATATTAGTAGCATGAAAGTTATTTAGGAATCATTTTATTAATTTTTTATATAATCTTGGAATAGAATATAATAAAGATTTTATAGAAGTGTGATGGAGGATTATGAATAGAACACGTCTAAATACAAAGGTTTTGATTAAAGTTATAGGTGTATTGTTAATTATATTGGCAATAATGATGCTTAGTAATGTTTTGATTGAAAAAACAATAGCTACGTTATCAACGAGTAAGAAGCAATTGCCTATTTATTGTGTTGATACGGATGAGAAGAAGGTTGCAATAAGTTTTGATGCAGCGTGGGCTGATGTCATTTATAGACACAAACAGAGATAGTATAATTAAATAGAATAAGTATATTATTTTTGGTAAAAATAAGAAGTATTAATTATGGAAGATATTTCACCAATAATAATAGAGGTGTTCTTATTAATGGATAAAAAGATATTTAGAGAATCAAGTCTTACAGGAGTTTTGAAAAAAGATATTAAGCGTTACCAAGATATTTTTAAGGATGATGAAACTTTTGAATTTCGATTTATTGATAATCAAGATTGTAGTATTAGATGTGGTATTGTTTATTTAAGTCCTCTTATAGATAAAAATATAATAAACAATAATTTGATTTCACCAATAATGAAAAGTGATATAGAAAAGAATATAAAAAATGAAGATATAATTGATTTTATTAAATATAAGATAATAAACATCCTCACTGTAAAGAAAACATCAGATGAACAAACGATTATACTAAATATATTACAAGGTAATACTGTTATATTTCTTAATGGTATTCTAGAAGCATTAGTAGTAGATACAAAAGGTGGACAAGTAAGAGATATTAAAGAACCAGAGGGAGAAAGCGTTATTAGAGGATCCAGAGAAGGGTTCAATGAATCTCTAGAAACGAATATATCATTGATAAGGAGAAAAATAATATCTTCACAGTTGAAATTTAGTTATAGGGAAGTAGGAAATGTAACTAAAACCAAAATCTGTATTTGTTATTTAGATAATATAGTATCTAAACAAATACTTGAAGAATTGAATAAAAGATTATCTACTATAAAAATAGATGGTGTTCTTGAATCAGGCTATATCGAAGAATTAATAAGAGACCACTCAAAATTACCTTTTAACACAGTAGGCAATACAGAAAAACCTGATGTGGTAGCAGCAAAATTGTTAGAAGGCAGGATAGCCATTCTGTGTGATGGTACCCCTTTTGTATTAACTATACCTTTTTTGTTTCTGGAAAATATTCAAAATGTAGAAGACTATAATAATAATTATATCTATGGTTCATTCAATAGGCTTATCAGGATTTTAGGGTTTTTTCTTGCTACTTCAGTACCAGCTATTTACTTAGCTGTATTAACGTATCATCAAGAAATGGTACCTACTCAATTATTATTAAGTATTGCAGCTTCTAGAGAATCAGTACCATTACCTATCTTTATCGAAGCAGTTATTATGTTATTGATATTTGATATTTTAAAAGAGGCATCTACGAGAATGCCTAAGACACTAGGGCAAACTGTTAGTATAATTGGAGCATTAGTATTAGGAGAGGCGGCAGTGCAGGCTAAAATTGTAAGTCCATCAATGGTAATTATTGTTGCTACAACTGGGATTTGTAGTTATCTATTACCTAAAATATTTATGCCAATATTAATATTGAGATATATTTTTATGATAGCAGCTTCTGTAATAGGGTTATATGGGTATTTATTTGCAGCTATTTGTGTTTCTTTTTATCTAACATCAATGAAATCCTTTGGAGTTAATTATATGTCAAAATTCATTAAAATAGACAAAAAATCTCTGTATGATACTAGTATTAGGTACCCCTTTTGGTACATGCAAAAAAAAGATAAATTTAATATTAAAAATCTATTGAATAAATAAGAAAGAAGAATAAGTAAATGAAGAAACTTAAAAAAATATTCCTTATACTTATTATTGTAACAAATACTAATATTTTAACAGGATGTTGGAATTATAAAGAGACTAATGATATGGGGATAGTTGCAGGTGTAGCAATAGATAAAGACAAGCATAACAATAAATATATACTTACAACAGAAATTATAAGTTTTACATCTGAAGGTGGTGGAAATACTATAACTTCTGATATTTATATTACCGAAGGGGTAACACCATTTGATTCGGTTAGAGATATTTTAATACAAAAAAGTGAAAAGCCATATTGGACTCATACAAAGATTATTATTTTCAGTAAGGATATTGCAGAGGATGATATAGTATCTATTGTTGATTATTTGTATAGAGATGCAGAAATAAGAGGTGATATTAAGTTCCTCATTTCCAAAGAAGATACAGCAGGAGAAATATTGAATATTAAGACTAAAAAAGATAACGATATTATATCCTTCAGTATTAATCAAGCGATAGAATTTCAGAAGAGTGTAGCAAAATATCCAGTGATAACAATGTGGGAATTTATAACTTCTTTAGGAACAGATGGTTCTTCACCTATAGTTACATCTATTGATAAGGAATTACTAAATGGAAAAGAAAGATTTAGAGTATTTGGGGGATACGCTTTCAAGGGAGATAAATTAGTAGGTTGGTTAAATAGTAATGAGTGCAAAAGCGCTTTATGGGTAACCAACAAAATTAAAGGTGGATTAGTACAGGTAGAAGGTGTAGTAAATGGTAATAAATATAAAAATGATTTGGAAATATTCAAAAGCAAAACCAAAATTAAGCCAATCATTAAAGATAATAAAGTAGCTTTAAATATTAATGTTGATATAGATGTTGGAATAGCTGCTATAAATGGAGATATCAATTTTATGCAAAAAGACAATATGAAGATATTACAGAAAGATGGAGAACAGTATGTGAAAAAATCTATAGAGTGTATTATTAATAAGGCACAAAATATATTTAAAAGTGATATTTTTGGATTTTCTGATATTATACAAAGAGAAATGCCAAAGGAATGGAAAAAAATTAAACCCTATTGGAGTTCTATTTTTCAGAGTCTAGATACTAATGTAAATGTGAAAATTAATATAAATAATGCTGCCTTGAACTCTGAAATTATTAAGGTGGGAGAATCGAAATGAATACATTTTTAGTTAGTATCTATATATTGGTTACATTATTTGAAAGTATTTATTTATATAGAAATAATAAAAAAAAGGAATTAAATCTTTATTTACCAACAATGATAGTGTCAGTCATATTAATAATTTTAATAATGAATAAAATAGAAATTCCCAGCCCAACCAAGATGATTGAAAGTTTGATAAATATTATATAATTCTTAAGTCTCAGGAGAGGATATATGAATAAGGATACTGTAACTACAAAACAAGCTGTAAGTCTAATTATACTAACTTTCTTAAGCAGTTCAATTGTTGCTTTTCCAGGAATAAATGCAGGGAAAGATGCATGGATAGTTAAAATCATAGCTGTACTTATAGCATTAATATTCACATTTATATATGAACAGTTAATGCACATTTTCCCCAAGAAAAATCTGTATGAAATACTTATTGAAGTGTTTGGAAAAGTAATAGGGAATATAGTTATCATGTTATATACGATTTATTTTTTTATTTTAGGTTCTTTGGTGTTAAGGAGATTTGGGGATATGGTTAATGTAGTATCTATACCAGAAACACCTATGATATTACCTGTATTTTTGATGCTTTTAGTTTGTATATTAATATCAAAATACGGTGTTGAGATTATAGGAAGATGGTCTGAAACTACAATGCTTTTGTTTGCAGGTGCATTAAGTCTAATAATCATATTTTTGGTAAAAGATATGCGAATTAATAATCTAAGACCTGTACTATTTAATGGTATAAAACCAGTTTTAAAAGAAATTCCCTTGGCTTTTGCTTTTCCTTATGGCGAAGTTGTTCTTTTTACTACAATATTTACTAACATAAAAGGAAAAGGTAAATCTAAGATATATACTATTGGGATACTTATATCAGGTTTTTTGGGGGTAATATTATACTTAACTACCTTATTAGTTATAGGAGAGACTCTAGCTAAACAAGCATATTTCCCAATTCTTACTACGGTTAGTCACATTAATGTAGGGAAGTTTATTCAAAGAATAGATATTATAGCCCCGTTGTTATTTATTTTAGGAGGGGTAATAAAGGTAAGTATATGTATTATAGCAACAAGTAAAGGGATTGCAAAAATATTTAGTTATAAAACTTATGATTTCATAATAGCTCCTGTTGCACTTATGATGTTTAATGTTTTTATTATAAATTTTAAAAGCATTTTTGAAGCTACAAAATGGATTGATTATATATTTCCTGTTTATTCTTTACCATTTCAAGTTATTATTCCAATATTACTGTATATAATTGCATTAGTAAGAAAAAAATTAGCCGATAATAGAGGGGACAAAAAGGCTGATGATAATGTATTAGAGTATGATTCTTAGAATATAATTAAGTAAGATAAAATATGAGGTTGTTGGATGAGTCAAAGAGAAAAATCACCACCAGCAAAAGATGATTTTAATACTAAAGATGTTATTGACATAGATACTGTTACAATTAATAAAGAATTACCTATAAAACAACGAAACATGGAATATTTAAAGCAGATAAAAAACCCTGATAGATATATTTATCATAATAGATTGGTCATAAAAAAATATAATCAATCAGGAGTGAAATTTAAAAAAGCATTAGAGAATATAATCAAATTAAAAGTTGAGAAATCATATTGAGAATAATATTTTGATATTGGATAGGGAGGCGTGTAATTGGGTAGGAAAGGTAAATATAATAATATTTGTACACCTGCCAAAGATGAATGGAAAGTAGGGCTATATGTAAGACTTTCAAGAGAGGATGATGATAAAAAAGATGAGAGTAATAGTATTACTAATCAAAAATTATTATTAGAAAAATTCATGGAAGCTGATGAAGAATTTAAGCTTATTAAAATATATCAAGACGATGGAAAAACAGGGACAAATTTTAATCGTGAAGGTTTTCAACAGATGATGACAGATATTAGAGCAGGAAAGATCAATTGTGTTATTGTTAAAGATAGTTCAAGATTAGCAAGAGACTATGCGGGAGCTGGAGACCTAGTTGAGAAACAGTTAAAAGAATTAGGTGTCCGTTTTATTGCTGTTAATGATGGTATTGATACTTTTGGTGAAAACAATTATAGTAATGACATGATGCCTTTTAGATTTGTTTTTAATGAAATGTATGCAGCTGATATTTCTAAGAAGGTACGTTCATCATTAGATATAAAAAGAAGAAAAGGCGAATTTATTGGAGCTTTTGCACCTTATGGATATATAAAAGATCCAGGAGAAAAAAACAAATTGCTAATTGATGATAAAGCAGCTAAAGTAATTAGAAAAATATTTAATTTTTATATACAAGGATACAACCAATTAACTATAGCAAAAATGTTAAATGAACAAGGAATTCCATGTCCAAGCGAATATAAAAAAAGAAAAGGGTTAAAGTATAAAAATTGTAATCGATTAAAAGCCACTGTATATTGGACCTATTCAACTATTCATAGGATATTAAATAATGAGGTATATATTGGTCATATGGTTCAAAAGAAATCAGAAAAAATAAGTTTTAAGATTGATAAAAGGATAACCAAACCAGAAGAAGAACAGATTATCGTATATAATACTCATGAACCTATCATTGATTTACATACATGGGAAAAGACACAAATCAAATTAACCAAAGATACTAGAATATCAAATAAAAACAAACAAATATCACTATTTGCAGGATTTCTAAAATGTAATGATTGTGGTAGAGCAATGCATAGGAAAAAAGGTAAGAAAGGTAAGTATTATTATGTTTGTGGTACATATAAAACATATGGGAAAAAGCAATGCAGTAGCCATATGATAAAGGAAGATGAACTAATAGAAATATTATTGAAGGATATTCAAAGAGAATTGGTACTTGAGCTTATGAAGGAAGAAATTATTGAACTAATTAATCAAAACTCATATATTTGTACAAAAAATGAAAGAGGTCAAATATACCTTAATAAATTAGAAAATATAAGGGAAAAGTATTCAAAAAGGATTTTAGAAGCTTATGAAGATTTTAAAGAAGAACTTTTGACTAAAGATCAATATTTATCTATAAAAGATAAATATGATAAGTTGGAATTTGAAATTGATCAGGAGATTATACAAATTAAAGAAAAGATAAAGTATAGTAAAGATAATGAAGTGATTAATAATATATGGTTAGAACAATTAAAAGAAGGTAAAATATCAGAATTAAATAGAGAAGTATTAGAAGAATTGTTAGATGAGATTGTTGTTTATGAAGATGGAACAATAGAAATTCATTATTATTATAGTAGTATAATGCAAGATATTATTAAAGAACAAACAGGGGGGATTTGAGTCTATAAATATTGTCACGGTGGGGGAATGATGATACTGATAATTTATTAGAGATACTAGAAGAATATGATATTAAAACTACATTTTTTTTGGTTGGTATGTGGGTAGAGAAATATCCAGATGATGTTAAAAGGATATTAGATGCTGGTCATGATATTGGCAATCATTCAAATACTCATCCTCATATGACTCAATTATCAAAAGAAGGTATTAAAGACGAACTGATGAAAGCACATGAAAAGGTTAAGAATTTGACAGGATATGAAATGGAATTGTTTAGACCACCTTTTGGAGATTATGATGATAAGTTGGTGGAGACAGCTAGAGAGTGTGGGTATTATACAATACAATGGGATGTTGAATCGTGCGTTACAAAAGTAAAGGGGCTGTAAGCCCCTATTTATCAGTATTTCCAAGATATTTTAATTTCATCATTAGTGATGAAAACTTTATCAATTATTTTCTTAGTAATTACTTTCTTTTCTTCTAGGTCAAGGGTATCCCATACAGCAATCTTCTTCGATATCTCAAATAATGAATTAGATAAGTGCTCATTGATAGTATTTTCTTCAATGGTCTTTAATAAATCCGTTTTCATGGAATCCAACTCTGATATTTTCTTATTAATATAATCCATAACCACATCATTAGATAGAGCAAGTTTTTCAATTAATTGGTTGATCTGATTATCTATATCAATCACTTGCAGTTTAAATTGATTTACTTCAATATTATTAACATTATCACTAGCTTTAATAGTAACTGGGTCCATATCTGAGAATCTATCAATAATCTCTGTCTCTACATATTTTTCAATCTCATCAACATAATATGTCTTATGATCTGCAGTACATACTTTGTAATTAGTTTTACCTCTACAGTTGAGATATCTTATATCTTTGTACTTAGATACTGTCATAGCATAATTACAATAACCACATTTTACTAGACCACTTAACCAAGAATATTTACCTTTTCCAGTATTCTTAAGCTGCTTATTCTTATCAAGCCTATATTGACATGCTAACCAAGTATGGCTGCTAATAAAACCTTTATGTAAGCCGATTGATAACACATGATTCTTAAAATCAGTATATTTGGCAGCGCTACGATCCCTTTTACCGTATAGGTAACAGCCATTAGTACCAATAAATTCAGATATATCATTACTTATCTTACAACCTCTATTTTGAAAATAAGAATAAACATCAGCATCAGCCATGACATAAACAGGGTTACGAAGTATTCTCTGGATTTTCTGTCCTTCCCAGTTAACACCGCTAGGGGATTTATGACCCTCTTGATTCAATAGTGTAGCAAGTTTACCTAGTGATATATCGGTAGTAGAGTAGAGGTCAAACATCTTAATTAAAACATTATGTTCATCAGGATTAGGTTTTAGAATTGAAGTCTTAACACCATCTATAGTAATCTTTTCTTTTATACATCCATAAGGGGTTTTACCACCCATAAAAAAGCCTTTCTTTCCTCGGGCATAGTAGTTGTCCTTAATACGTCTCTGGATAGTCTCACGCTCTAATTGAGCGAATACCATAGTAATATTAAGCATAGCATTACCCATAGGAGTACTAGTATCAAATTTCTCAGTAGCACTAGTGAACTCCACGTGATTTTTCTTGAATAGTTCAATGATCTTAGCAAAGTCTAAGATAGAACGACTGATACGATCTAATTTGTAAACAATCACTTTGGAGATATCTTCACGCTTGATATCTTTTAGCATTTGTTCAAATTGGGGGCGGTTAGTGTTGCTGCCACTGAAACCTCTATCGCTATACACCTTGTACTTTTCTGTAGTAAATTCTTTTTTACAGAAATCTATTTGACTTTCTATGGAAATACTATCTTTCTTATCTATGGATTGACGAGCGTATATTGCTATCATTGGGTATCACCTCATAAATTACTTATGATAATATTATAAATGAAAAAAACGATTAAGACAATTAAAAAAGTAACCCAAATTGAGAGGTTACTTTTATAGCTTATATTAATCCTGATTTATTTATATTGGTTTAGATCCTCAAATCGTAAATCATAATATTTTTGAGCTACATTAGGATATCTAAGTCTAAAGGAATCTGCATACCTCTTAGCAGAACAAGGTCTAGGTGTTTTAGCTAATTCCTGATTACGGTCAACAAAATTATTAAAAGACATTTTCTTGAAAATATTAGGTTGATTACACCATCTACCTAAGTTTATATACATTCCCCGATATGGACTAGTTTTATATCTTTCATATCTCATTATATATGGAAGACAACCAAATTGCATCAAAATTTTAATACGTTCAAATGTATTAATAATATCGCTTACCCAGAAGGTTTCATCGTATGTATTAGTACTATCAAAACTACACAGTACATATAGTTTAGTCGTTTTATTAATATGTTTTCTCCATAGTTTAAGTTTTGATTGAATCAATTCTTTATCTTGGATATGGTCAAAAGCAAAGATAAAATCTCCTTTATATTTGAGTGTTTTTAATCTTTTAGCTTTTTCATCAGTCATTAATCTTATATCCAGTCCTTGACGAAATTGAAAATATTTTCCTGTAGCTTCTAATTCATCAAATACTTCATGCCATTTATTATATCCCATAATATTATCATCCCATAGATAAATATATTTTCTATTTTTATCTAGGAATTCTGTTAAAGGTGAATGCCTAAAAACATGATTATATTTTTTATTAACACAGAAGTCACATTTGCGAAAACATCCTCTAGTTGTAAAACCAATAGAATAGTCAACATAATCTGAATAGGTATTAGGTTTTGCACCTTGCGCTACTTTTGCAGCAATATATGGATCATATAACTGGTAATCTGGCATATGGTGTTCTATATCTTGGGGGAGATTTTCACCACCATCTTCAAAAAAACCAGTTCCTCCATATTCGATATCTGGAAACTGTCTATAATCTAAAGGAACATCTGTAAAAGAAAATACTTTAGACATATATATTTTTTCATAATTATACACATCATTATAGTTTAAAAGTAAACTAGTATCGTGTCCCATTTCTTTCATGTATCCACTTATTTTCATTAATGCAAGATTTGGATGACGAGTGCCATTATCTAGTAAATCTGCATCAATTATTCCGATATTCATAATGTACCTCCAATCATGTATTACCAATATATTATTATATCACATGCTTAGACAAAAAACGATCATTATTTTTGAACATATTAAATAAATATGTTATTATTATGTTAGTAAAATAAAATGGAGCCAGCTATACAAAAGTCAAGTAAAAAATGAAATAAAAGAAGAAAATATTGAATAGATAAAAAAGAACATCATAAATAAAGGTACTGCTAAGAATACCTAAATTATATTGTGAGTTATGTAATGTATATAAAATCCTCTTTACTGTTAAGCATAGCGAAAATGGTATTTATCATGTTTTTGGACACATTACAAAGTGCAGAATTATGATGCTTGCCTTGAAGTTTTTTCTTATGATATTTCTGACGGAATTGATTGTTCTTGCCTTTTCCTACACACGCAACACGTGTAGCTGTAAAAATGGAAGTTCTGAGGTATTTAGAGCCACGTTTAGATATGCGACACCGTTTACCTTTGAACTCTCCTGATTCATAGATGGAGGGATCAAGACCGGCAAATGCTAATAGTTGAGAAGGTGAATTAAAGCGTGAGATATCACCGATTTCACCAATGATAGAAGCACCAATAACGTTACCAACACCTGGTATTGTTGTTATAAAATCAAAATCAGCCATCAGAGCATCAAGATGTTTATCGATAATAGCAATCTGTTTGTTGTAGTGATTGATGTCATCGATGATAGACTCTATAAGAAGTGAGTTGGTAATAGAAGTATCACCAATTGTTTTTTTAGCAAGATTTTTGATTAATTGAGCAGCAGAAACACGATCCCCCTTGATTTTGATAATGCTTACAAGTGTGTCAAGATGCATACGAGCAATCTTAGCAGGAGCTGGATAAGAAGAGAAAAGATTCATAGCCCACTGAGAATGCTGTTTGAAGTGTTTGATAAACTCAGGGAAAGTAATCTGGAGCAATCGAGTGAACTCCATTTTGGCCTTTGCAAGGGTATGAAGTTTATCTAGACGTAATCTAGATAATGACTTAAGTTCAGAAGTCGTGTATAGTGTAGATATATAGGGTTTGAGATGCGTGAAATTATGCATGATATATCTACAGATTGCAAGGCAGTCAAGTTTATCAGTTTTTGTGTTTCTTAGTGAATATGCCATTCTACTGTGGTGGGTTAGAACGGGGTTAATCATATACACGTTGAAACCGGCAGAGTGCAAGAAGTCACGGATGTTACTGGAGTAAATACCAGTTTCTTCAAGCCCTATATGGACGTTATCAAAAAGCTCCGTATGGGAAGAAATTTCCGTATGGAGTTTTTTAAATCCAGCAGAAGAGTTTTCGATAGTAAAAGACTCTGAAAGGATTTCACCGTACTCTGAAATAATAATTACATCATGTTTTTTTGAAGCGACATCAATGCCAATAAAAAGCATGTTAAGACCTCCTAGATATATTTAAACATTGTGCGACCACAAACTAAAATTCGGATGACCTTGTAAATGAAACGTCAAGCGTTAACCAGCTAATTTATCCTTTGAATAATAGTTGTGGGTATACCCTCCATTCAACGGTCGAGCCGTAGGTAAAACATGGAATACTCCACAACGTTTATCTAAATATTATATAGGAAAATAATATAAAGCAGAAATAAGAAAGGAGAGTATACTGATGTATCAATCTGATATATTTAGTATACAAGGGTATATATGAATTATATTATAGATGATAAGATTAGTAAAGAATGGGTAAATAACAACAAACCTAAAAAAAGTATTATTTTTTATTGTAAATATATAAATGTACAATTAGCAGAAGCTATTATAAATACATTTAAGAATATTTTTAAAGATGAGTCTATTAAAATACAATTTGTGTTTGAAAATAATATCAATAATTTTTTAAACGGTAATTCTCAATTTTCAGCGATTGAATTAATAGATAGTTTTTCTAATATACATATAAAGACAAAAGATAATATTGAAACAAATGTATTAATTCTAGATGATGAAAGACTAATAAATGCATTTTCATATGAAACCTTTAAAAATCTATTTATTAATTGTAATAATACAACATGTGTAAATGGATATGGTATTGAAACTTCTGATAGAAAATTAATTGAACAATTTTTATCAAGATATATAAATAATAATACTAATGATCTTAATTATAAACAATTGGTAGATAGCTATATTAATAAAATTTTAGAATTAGATACTAGCATATTAGAGTATAACTTATATTCTGTTGTTTTTAACTGTCCTGAAAATTGTACTATTTCCCCCAATACTATACCTCAATTTAGTAAATTTAATAAAGCTGTATATGATACTCCTGAAAGTCTAGTGTCTTCAAATATTATTGGTATTACATATAATCAACTTGGACAATATTTGGAAGAAGTTGGTAAAACAGATTTTGCATATAAAAAATATGGAGAAAATCACGCTAAGTTTGCGCAATTAATGGATTTTGCTTATATTGATTGTGATAGACCAAGAAAAATTCATATTACTAGATTAGGTAATATATTTTATAATCTTCAACAAGAGCAACAACATAAGTTAGTATTATATCAGGTTTTTAAATTAGATATTATAAAAGTAATTGTATCAAAAGTTCTTAATGATTCATCATTTGACTTATCAGAGTATCTTAAAAATTATATATCAAGTTCCACAGTAGATAGGAGACGTTCTAATATAAGAAAAATATTTCAATTTATAGTAGATAGCGATATTGACCTAGCTAGATATATTCTAGAAAAAATATAGAAATATACAATGGTGAATCTATTACTTACTTATTAAGATTCACCATTATTATATAGTAAAAGTATATACTAATCTATATTAGTCATTAACAATTTTATTTAATTTATAAAACTTATCTTTTATAATATAAAATCTCTTTTCTAAAAAATTATAATAATCTTGTATTGAGTCATCTTTAAAATCATTCATGAATTCTAGATCAGTTCTTTGAGTAAAAGTTCTAGATTCTATATGTTCAATTTCTTCTTTAATTTGTTTTTCAGTAAATTCACCTTCTGTTTTACGTTCATCATAATATTGATATATTGTCTTATTGTTTTTAGACCTATTTAAGTCTTTTTCTATTAGACATAAATTACTAATACAACTTATTGGCAAACCATCTACATTTTTTGCTGCATTTTTCAATTTACTAACTGGACATAGATGTTCTATTTCATAAATTTCATGAGATAATTCTTCATGTGCACTGAATAAATGTGTATATATGAAACGTAATAAAAGTATTGATTGAGGTTTAATTGTTATTCTACTTTTTTCTTTTTTTGATATGTCATTTTCAAACCATTCATCAAATACTAAATCCCATTGAGATTGTTTTATTTCAGTTTTATATTTATCTGATTTTATCAATTCAAGTGCTTTATTATCTCCAGTACCACTCCAATAATTGCGTAATATATCATAAAGATAATGTAAAGGTATTGTACGCTTTAATTTATCAATAGATTGAGAGTAACCATTTCGAAGGTTTAAATTCTCATCATATTTACTTTTAAATATTTTACCTATAATAGATATTATTTGCATTTCAGTATGATAAATAACTGGATTTCCTTTGCTTTTGGTATTAGCTTTAAAACCAATAAAAGGGTTGAGTATTTTATTTGTAATTTTTACTGAATCTAATATGCATTTTTCATATTTGTTAAGGTCAATTTTTTGTAAATACGTTGGCAATTTACCCATTTTTTTCAAGTCATTACCAAGACAAATACAACCAAGATTAAATCCTATTGATTCTGTTTGATCCTTTTTGTTATTATTTTTGCCAAACAAATTGGAATAATTTTCATCTTCACAAAGTAATTTTCCTAGTCCAAATAAATATTCAAAATAATTAAAACTTGCAGTATTAAAATTTAGTGGGTCATAATTATCTATTTCAAGCCCTTCTTCTATCAAAGCTTCATATTTAGCTTGTATTTTTTTTATTATCTCTGTATTATTAATATCAAACGAATCATAAATAGACCATGTGGCTGCATATATTTGATACTTATTTAGTTGTGTACCTTTTGAATTAATTCTTTCAAATATTGTTGGTAGGTCTGATTTATTACCGTGATAAATTATAATGGGTACTTTTATATCATTAATATTGCTTAGTTGTTTGATTTCGTCCAAATATGTAATTATTGAATTTGTAGCTAACTTAGTTTGATTTTTATCTAATTTATTATCTGTTTTTTCATCAATATAAGTTATTGCTGAATATGAAGAAAATCCATCATTTTCATTAAATCCTTTTAGCGTTTGTACCCATTCAACAAATAGTTTAACAAGCTTTTTTTCATCATCTTTAAAAGTTTCAACTAGGATGTTTCTAAAATTTTTATCAATGTTGTCAGGAGAGAAAAATAGAGTAGGATTTTCATTATAATTTTTAATAGATGTAGATCTTTGAAGTCCATCTACTAAATGATATCTAATATTTCCATCTTCTGCACCTTCATTAAATAATAGAAAAGCTCCAATTGGCATACCACTTTTAATACTATCTATTAATAATTTTTTCTTAGAATTATTCCATACTAAATTACGTTGATATTGCGGTATAATAATCTTTTTCTTTTTTAATGGTTGTTGTTTAAATGCGTCTAATAGGTCATTAATTGTCCAACTTTCAACTTCTGTACAAGGCATTATAGGTCATCCTTTCTTTCTTCAAGTGATACTGCAATTAGTTCAGTAACCATTTCTGTTAAATTATCTATTATTTCATAATCAGATTTATCTTTATTAATGAATTCATTTGTTATTTCTTTTGTTAAAGCACTTGATTTAGCAATATTAATTATACTTCTAGTATCATCTAATTTATCTAATATCTGAACAAGATATAGTAGTGATTGATTAAATAATTTTTGGTCAATCTTATCTAAATCTAAATTAGCTAGATCAGTATCATTAAATCCGTAATTTTTAAAATATAAAATAGCAGTAATAAGCATAAGATGAAATGATAAATTTTTCATAGAAGCCCCATATTTTATATTTATTATATCTGAATCTAAAGGAATTTTTTTTATAAACTTACTTACTTTTGTATGGAGTAAGCAAGCTTTTAAATAGCTATCAATGTTAAAATCGTAGCTAAAAATTCTGCTATAATTTTCATCTGTTTTTAGTAAGGAGGTAGGATTAGCTCTTGCTAAATTCGGTCTTTTAAATAGTAATGTTTCAATATACTGTGCGGTCTTAGCTATATTAAATATTTTAGAACGATCTTTATTCATATTTTTATAATAGTTTTTACGACGGTCATAATAGTAACCTTTACTAAGAAAGTAATTTTCAATATTTCTTTGTAATTCATCTGTTGCTCTTAAATCAGCAGCTCTTACCATTGTTTGGCTATTTGTGGAATAAATAATTTTATCCATAGTAGTTTGGTCGCTTGTTTTAATAATTTTAATTAGCACAGACCTTTTTTCATCTATAGTATCAATTCCTTTTTCTTTATAATGGTTATATATACAAAACGTAGTTTGTAAACCATTTACGATTTGAATATTTTTTAATCGTAATTTGTTATCGGGTAGAGGAACTATTTCAGGGGATAGTATAGTAATACCATTATTTAACCACCAGAACTCTATATCTTCACTATTTTTAAGGGTTTCATTTATACCTTTATTAACTGTAATACTACCTTGAAAATGACGTACATTATTTTCAAAAATGCTCTCTCTGATTGTTTTATCTTTTGTAACAAAGTTAAAATAGTCTTTTAGATTAACTGTAAGTACATATCCAACACTGCTTCCATCTAAGAAACTGGAACTGAAACTGTCTCTATAATTAAGAATTAATTCTGTTTCTTCAGGTTCAATAAATATTTTTCTTAATTCATTAGCTCCATAATATAAAACTTCACAGTTTGAAATAGATGACTTTTCTTTAAGTGTTTGAACTAGTAGTTGAGCTCTATTTTTTACTCCATTAGATATTTGAGTTGTATCTCCTTTAGAAGCATAAACTACATTTATTCTAACTTTATCGGTAGTAACCATAATTTGATCAATTGCTTCTCTTAACAAGAAAATTTTATCAACTAGAGAATGATTATATCTTGAATTTAAATCTTCTAATTCTTTAGTGTAGTCAAAAACATCTTGGAATGTGAGACTTAATGTATCAAAAACCCTTTCTTTAAAACTATTTGAATCTTTTGTTTGGATGATAAAAATTTCCAACTCAGTTTTTCTGTTTATTTCTAGTTCAGATAATTCTTCAATAGTATTAAGATTAGTATCATTGACTAATACTATAACACTATCTATTCCACCATCATTACCCCCATCAACAATACTATTCTCAATATCAACAAAATCAATATTTTTACTTTTTAGAATTTGTGAGATTGAAAATATCTCAAAAAGAAATTGATCATCTAAATCATTTTCTTTTTGAAATCTTGTTATTGTAGAGTTTATTAACCTTAATTGATTATTCATAATAAATTCCTTTCTAACTAAACTAGTAGTTTAAATATTATATAACTATTTAAATGATAATATATCACCTGTTACATAAGAATAAATACATGAATATATAATTGACACTTACTAAAAATATAATTTAATATTAACTAATTCTATAGGCATACCAACTAATCCAGAAATTTGGTTAATACTCATTCCTTCAAAATCAACATCTTTTTCAAATCCATCTGGTAGAAGTAGGTTAGCTACAAAATAGTTAGCCTGATATTCAAATTTATCTCTTGAATAATATGTATTATTCTCTAAGTAAGCCATATTAAGATTACTATGGAGTACAGCATGTCCTAGTTCATGAGCTATAATTACACGTTGGTCATAATAATCTAAGTTTTTATTAACAACAATAAACTTACAACCATTCTGATTAATATATAATCCATTGTTATTACCTAAGTATTCGTAAATTATTGCTATACCTAAGTAATCGGCTAATTCAGTTGGTTCATTTGTACCATATTGTTCAAGCAGATTATTTATTTTATGTTTTATCCATTGCATTTTATCAATCTCTCTATAAGTTAATGTTTAAGTTAAGCATAATTAAATAGTGTATTCTACATATGTTTCAATGAATTTAATATCATTCATTGGTCTTTCTATATATTGCTTTTTTATAGCATTATCTTTATCAATTTCTAAAACTACTCTGTCATTTTTTTCGGTAATATTAATACATTCAATACATGTATTGTCAATGCTATCTTTAAGATATACTTTGAATTTAAACTTAGGTAAATATTGTATATAAAAATCTTTTGAATATATCATGCCTATTAATATTAATATAATGCTAGTAATCAGTAAGTATAATCCAATTCCTTCATTGGTAGGAATATAAATTCCATAATAATATATAATTCCAATGTATAATATAAGAGATAGTGGAATATTTGTTAGTAATAATAGAATTTTAGTTTTTTTAATTGACTTAATGTCTGTATCGGATATCTTATTTTTGGCTTTTATTTTTGGTAGGAAAATAATATATATTGCACATTCTAAGAAAAACAATATATAAATTATAGTCTTAAAAATTGTTAGTGGAATTTTATTTAAATACAAAATTAAACTGAATGAACTATATATAAATATTGGTAAAACAATAGATAAACAGTTAAAATTTATCCATTTCATTGTATTAATAAAAGGATCTCCTTTATATTTGTTGTATGGTTTACACCTAGAATACTCTTTATAACCAAATCTTGTTTTTATTATTTCTGATATAATAATAGAAATAATTGGAACTATAGCTCCCAAAATAGGAAGTAATGTTTTCATGATTTTTCTCCTTTTATGAATTATAGTAAACTCTATACTTACTGTTTAGATATTTCGACATTCATTGTCAAAATATACTTATTAAAAAAGCACAGACGAATATTATGATTTATTATCCTTAAACTTACCAAATAAACTTTTTATGTACATTACATTAAAAATAACAAAAGGTAATAAAAACATTATTATAAATTCGAGTCTACCATTACAGACTTGTGTAATAGCTATTAAATAATATATAGATGCACTATCATCTTCCATTTTATACGTTTTCTAAATCTAGGAATATAAGCCAAAAATGAAGTAAGTTTATTAAATATTGGGATTCTACTTGTCCTATTTATAATATTAGTTTTTGTATCTAAATTATCTAATTGTTCATGTGCATCAATAGTTAGAATATTGTATAAAGGTAAGTTTTTATGATAATCTTTAAACTTTATTCCATAAGGTTTATCATATTCATCATATAGATAATCAAAAGTATCGTCAATTAATGGATTTATAGTATCTGGTAAATTTTCAATGTTAGACATAATTTCATTCATATCTAGGGCAGGACAATATTGTAAATCAATATTTAATCTATCAATAATAATTTCTCTGATTTTTTCTTTATCAACATGAAATATGTTGTTATCATCTAAATTTCCGGGTAACCAACCATTAAAACAATTGTTAGTTAAACTATACTTGCAACCAAAAATATTACTATTAAATCTATTTTCGTCTAACGATTCAAAGCAATAATTAGATGGATTAGTAGATATACACTTATTGCGATAACAGCATAATCCTTTTCTGATTTTTGATAGAAAATATTTTTGATTATCAACTATAATATAGCTTGATTTCCTGTAACTAACATATTCATGACATTCTTTTTGTTTTAGTAAATACATAATCAAAATTATTAGATGTAGATTTATTAAAGCATAACGTTATAGTTGGGCTAACGTTCTTAACAGGTTCATACATTTAAACTCCTCCATAGTATATATTTAAACACAAAAAAGCAGTGGATAATTATCCAACTGCTCATCTAAAATGCCTTTTTCGTAGTCGTTTGAGCTGTATAAGATTAGAATAAATGTCTTATTATTTATTATTTTCATTCATTTTTTTTGCCATATCTTTAGTAGTTCTTAACATCTTTAAAAGAACATCTTTTGTAGATTCATCCATTGGTTTACCACTAAACATAAGTCCATCAATTTTTTCTATTTCTTCAATAAAATTATCTAATTTTTTATCTACTTCATTATTGGTTTTATTATTTGAAATAGGTGTAAGTTTATCAGATCTACCAGATATATAATCTACCGAAACGCCGAAAATTTCTGCAAATTTAATAATCATATCAATATTAGGTTGTAATTTACCATTTTCATATTTAGAAATAGCAGCTTTTTTTAAATTTACTTTTTTACCAAGTTCTTCTTGAGTCATGTTATTTTTGATTCTAAGAGCTTTTAATCTATTACTAAACATATATATTTTCCTTTCTTTGTAACTATTTATATTATACTCTCCATAATGGATACTAACAAGCTAAGTATAAGATTTGGAAACAATTTGAGTGAAACTCTTGACAATTTCCAATAAGGAAACTATAATAAAAATATCCTCATTGGAAACTGATAGGAGGTGATAATTTGTATGCAAAATTAAGGGAAGAGCGACTAAGACAAAATTTTACTGCTCAAGAAATGTCTAAACTATTGGGTTTAAAGACTACATCAGCATATTATAAAAAAGAAAATGGCAAAATAAAAATTTCAATTGATGAAGCTTTAAAAATATCTAATAAACTAAGTAAGAAGGTAGAAGATATTTTTATGTAATATTTGTTTCTTTTGAGGAAACATAATGAGAGTAATAATGTACAAACAGTACCTCATAAAATTCATTAGAAGGAGTTGATTTTATGCCTTACAAAGTAGTTAATATTTATCCAGACATTTCAGATGAAGAAAGAAAAAGACGTGAAAAAGAGGTAGCTGAATTTGTATATAAGGTATTAATGAAACATGATGAAAGAATCAAAAAAGAAAAAGAACTAGCGAAAAAGAATGGTGCTAAATAGAAAAACTATCTATCATTCTATAAAAAAGAAGGAGGAAACACAACAAAGGATTTAATCGTGAATACAATAATGTACCCCTTCCAGATATCGAAGCCCTCCCTCTAAATGTCGAAAACCCCCTTTGAGAAAACTGTGAAAAAAGATAATAATACAAGTAATAATAATATATATACAAAAACAGATGAACCATATCAAGTTCCAGAAAAGAAAAAGAACATCTGTCAGGAGATTGTAGATAAGTACAACGAAACATGTACCTCTTTACCAAAGGAGTCGAAAATCAGATATAGCAATACTGGGGATTGAGTGTATTGCTAAGATGACAGGGGATAAAGTGTTTGAGAGAGAAAATATGAGGAAATTAGTAGCTTTTAGTGATGAATAATAGGATTAAATATTAGTTTTGTGATTATCATCGTTATCATGTGAATGTAGAGAATCCTTAAGCTCATTAATCTTAGAAATAATTAAATATGTACAGCATATAACAATAGTACCTACTACAATTATTGCATGAAAGTCATCATCAATTGGATTATTTCCCATAGCAATATCTACTAATTGTGCTAGAAGGTCTAAACCAAAAAAAGAAAAGAAAGCAATAATTATAAAAAAAACAAATCTTTGTAACATAACAATACTACCTCCTACTAAGTTATAGTATAAATTATACATTAAAACCTAATAAGTGGGAAGGAAAATTATATTGATTTAAGCACTAGAGATTATTACGAAGAAGTGAAGTAAAGCTTGGTTTAGGAGGGATTAGAAGTGAGTTTAGTATATATAATCAGCAAATTGTATATATTATTAGAGTTTACGTTCAAATATTAGTTCATAAAATTTAGCAACTCCATAACCTGATATGGGAGGAGCAAATATTTGTTTGAGTCTCCATCCTTGATGCGCATGTTCTGTTATCACTGCATGATAATCTTGATCTGTATTTTTAAGAAAACTACTTAATTTTAATTTAACGAATTTATATTCATACAAGAGAATACCTCCTTATGTAAATTACAATTTGCCGATTATTAATTATACCAAAATCATTATAATAACAAAAGAACTAGTTTTGGAATAGAGATATAATATGGGAATAGATATGAGCAACTATAAAATGATTTATAAAGAACAAGTTTTTAATGTTTTGAGTATAGCCTTATTTTTTAATCATAACAGCGAAGAAAAGAAAGTTAATAAACCTACATTTATTGAAGCAGTTTATATTGATGAAAGCATCGAGATTAAAACAATTAAAGATGAAGCATGGACATTTCAATTTATAAGAAGGCAAGCAAAAGATTGATTTTGTATAGAGTTGGAAAGGGTGAAGAAATTAAAAAAAGAGCAAGTAGAAAGAATGAATAAAATACAGGTACAAAAGTTATAGTTACATGGGAAAAGCCTACAATAATAGGTAAAATATACCGAATAGATATATTTGATATTGTTACTGCTGAGGGTGATGTATATTCAGATATGATGATACGTTTTGGTGGGGCAGGAGATTAGGGTTAATGTAATCAGCTAGTTTAATTATAATGATTCTTTTTTTGTTATATTGGTAGATTATAGGACAATTATCTGTATCAATAACACAAAGTGTGAAAAAATATAAAAAAATACATATTATAATAATAAATATAATAAATTCTGATAAAAAATAATTAGACAACAAGTTTCGACATATGTTAAAAGAATATTCTGTTATAATATGCAATGTAAAGGAATTATACTGTGCACAGATCTTTACAACTATCTGATTAACAAGAATATATAAGGAGAGAATGAAAATGAAAAAAAAATTAATAATGAGTATATTATGTTTATCTATGGTTTTAACCAATAGCTTTTTTGTAATGGCTGCTAGTGATTCTTATGAACCTAATAATACCTACGGTACAGCTGTAGAGGTACCATTGTTAAAACATGGTGTACCAGTAAAAGCTACAATAAATGGAAGCGGAGATCAAGATTGGTATAAAACTGAATATTATAGTGAAGGATATGAAACATTGACATTAACTCCTCCAGCGGGTAAGAATTATGGAATAATTGTTCATTATAAAAATCCACAGGGTGATATAGTACGAATTGCAAAATCCACAAGTGCTGGACCTGGTCAAGCAGAAACTGTTAGATTCCCTGTTACAAAAGATCATGAATACTTAATTTTCGTATATTCCCCTACATATGACTATTCAACAGAGGAATATGAATTAAGGCAAGACAATTTTGAAACAACAGGTGATGCTGCATATGAACCTAGTGATTCTTTTTCAGAAGCTTTTGAAGTGGATTTCTTAAAAGGGAATGTGAATGCAACCATTTCTAGTAGTTCAGATGTAGATTATTATAAATATATATCTGACTATACAGGAGATGTAAGAGCAAGATTATTTTTTAATCCACGAAATTATAAAATTATAATATATGATAATGATAGAAATGAAACTGTTGGACAAGGCAACTGTTATGAGGACATTGATTTTAAATTAGTTGAAGGTACAGAGTATATGGTAATAGTACATGGGGTAACATCAAACGATTATTATTCAGGCATACCATATACAATCCAAATGTATAAGAAATAGAATAAGTTTTATTAAATATAAAATAATTAGAAAACAAAAATTAAATATAAAATTAAAGCTATAGATTATATTATAAAGTCTGTAGCTTTTTTTTATACTTTGTTATAGGATATTTATGTGTTAATTATAAGAATTTGTTGATGATACATATGAATAAATATTATGTCGAAAAAAGCACAATACTTAATTGTACTATGTAAATTAATTAATTATAAGGCTATATATTGAGTATGTAATATGGTATAATTTGGCATAAATTATTAGGAAAGGACGATATATAATGAAAAATATTAAGAAGTTGGTTGTATTTATTACAATGATTATAGTAGTTGGCGGAATTAATGTTTATGCTGCAGGTGTGGGTGATCAATTATTACAACCAGAAGCTGGTTGGAAAAGGTATGATGATGATAATAAATGCATTAATTACGTAGGAGATGAATGGAAAGTAGATTCAAGTGGATTAGCATACGGAGGCATTCAACATTATATACCAAGCGGTCTCTCAAATAATGAAGTAATTAAGTGCAAAATTAACTTTAAATTTGTTGGTACACAGATTCGTTTTATAGGTTCAATATTTGATGAATATACTAAGCAGGTAGGATTAAAAATAGATGGAGAGTTTATAGGAATTTTTAGTGCTTGGCAAAGTGATTCTTATACACAACAATCAATAATAGCAGAAAAAACAGGGTTAGAATATGGTACACATGAGGTTGAGATATATTCCGTTGATGGAATAAGATTTAGTTGTGATGCTATTGATATTGATGAATCTGGAGAACTGATATATATAATGCAACCAAATGAATTAGTGGCAAAACCAGATAATGATACAATAAATCTTACATGGAAGGAAGTTTCTGGTGCAGATAGCTATACTATTTTAAGATCAACAATATCAAGTTCTATAGATACTGTAATAGCTTCTAATGTAACAGACACAACTTACATAGATAATAATGTTGAACCAGAAGTTACTTATTATTATGTAGTTCGTGCAGTGAGAAATGATGTAGAAAGTGATAATTCAAACATTGCTTCAGCAATGATAGAAAATATAAATACAGCAGTAATACAAATTAAATTATCTACAACAGATGTATACGAATATAGAATTACAATGAATGAAGTTGATAATTTCATGAAATGGTATATTGATAGAGCAAATGGTACAGGATTACCATTTTATAGTTTTTCAGATGAGTCAAAAATTGAACCTTATACATATATAAATGAGTATCTGATCTTTGATAAGATAGTATGGTTTAAAGTTAAAGAGTACATAAAATAAGATTTATTAATTAAACTAAGTTTTAGTATATGTGTAGTCCTACTTTCTTGATTGGAAGTAGGACTATTTTGGTTTAATTTGTAATTTTAATAACAGATGAATATAATGAAATAATATTATGAATTAAAGGTATATTTGATATAATTACAAAATTTACTTAAAAAGATAAGTTGTTTTATAATGTGGAATTTTTTATGATTAAGGAAATAAAAGTAAATATAAATATTGCATAAATTATATTATTTGCATATAGAAATGTTAGTTGTAAATATAAATAAAGAATTTGTAATAAATTCAGTTAAAAGTAACAAAAATAAAATTTTTTGTAACCTTATAAGATAATTTGACCTTATATAAAGTTAGAGTATTTTATTAAAAAATAAAAAATAACGAAAATTAAAAATATGATTGAATAGTTAAATAGAAATAGTATAATAAACATTAAAAAGATTAACAAATATAAAGAATTTAGTAAACTAATAGTATAAGTATATTATTTTAAATCGTTATTAATGCTGCAGCTTTAATATATAATAATTAGTAAATATTATTAAACAGTGAAGGAGATATAAGATGAATATTAAGAAAATAAGTACTTTATGCTTAGCGTTAATTATGGTAATGTCCATATCTATAAATGTTAAAGCCGCTGATGAGATGGAACCAAATGATTCATTAGCACAAGCAAATATGGTTGAATTGACATCAGTTACTTGTGGAATAGCAACTGATAATCAAGATTATGATTATTATAGAACTAAGATTCTTAGTGAAGATAGAGATGTACATTTTTTATTTATACACCAAGGAACTAATGACGGATTTGTAGCTTGGATATATGATGAAACTACAGGAGATTTATTATCTGCTGAAATCATGACTTCAAAAGTAACTGAAAAAGATTTTCGTTTTAAAAAGGATCATAGATACTATATAAGAGTGCTAGGATTAAATGGTTCATCAAACACAACTTATCAATTATCACTTACAGATGAGGAGATAGGTCATTTAGTTTTAAAGTCTAGTATGGAAGAAGAGCCTAATAATACTCAAGAAACTGCTAATATATGTCCAGATATGAAGCAATATATTGGATCAATAAAAGATTCTAGCGATGTCGATTATTTTGAATATACTGCTACAGAAAGCCAACAAGTAAGATATCAGTTTTTATCATCAGGCACTGAAAATGCGGTATTTACATATATGGTAGATGATGCAACAGGTGAAATTATCCATCAAGGTACAATTACTGGAAATACCTATACACCTTTTTACATGATAGCAAATCATAAATATAGAGTATATGTAGAATATGTAAGAGGGAATAAACAAAGCTATGCTTTTCAGTTTAAACCAGTAAATAATTAAATTGTAGCAGAAAATAAAATATCAATTATTTTATAGTTGTTATTACTTATTATAAAGGGGCTGTCTCATCAAATAGATCAATAAATCTATGGTGAGACACCCTTTTTTGATTTCTTAATAAAAAGCAGCAGCAGTTAGACATTACATTTGTCTATGGTAAAGGCAAACGAAAAACTTCCCTTCAACGCCATATTAAAGCGTTCAATGAATACCTTGAAAATCAGGGTATAAGGCAGAGATTAAAATTTACGAATGTGAGACGTGTGAGGACTGTGAACATAAAATTTTATTCATGAGATCAAAGCATAATAGGCGAATTTATGTATAATTCGCTTAAAGATATAGCAATATTAAGAGGTTCTATGAATATCTAATAATGATGCAAAAAAACAAGTGAGTCCCCATTGTTTTACTAGAAAACAGAAGGTGACTCACTATATTTTTAAGTTAGAGGTTTGTCATTTTGGAAAAGTCCATGAGACAGCCCCTTTATTTTATTTATTTAATCTAAATACAATCTTTGCTCTAATTCTTGTTGCAAAATATTATTTAAGTCTCATATTATTAATCTCCTAGGATATATTTAATGCTTGGTCTGCTTAACTCTATTGAACTGTTCTACTATTGTTCTAACCCATATTCTTTCCAATCCAAGATATTTCTGTGAATTATAGTAGTAAAGTATATTTTATAAATAAAACAGCTCAAATTACTTACTTTTATTAAGTATTATTTTAAATACTCTTTAACTTTAAACCATATTATTTTATCGAAGATCAGATACTCATTTACATCTGTATAAGGTTCTATTTTTGATTCATCTGAAAAACTATAAAATGGTAATCCTGTACCATTAGCTCTATCAATATACCATTTCATAAAATTATCAACTTCATTCATAGTAACTCTATATTCGTATACATCTGTAGTGGATAATTTAATTTGTAATACTGCTATATTTGTATTTTCAATCATAGCTGATGCAACATTAGAGTTTTCACTAACTATTGTTCCTTTCACAACATTTACTACATAATAATATGTTACTGCTGGTTGTGCTGTTGTATCTATATAACTAGTTGATGTTACATTATCTGCAATTGTTTGAAATGGACCATTTTCAGATGTTGCTCTTTTTACTATATATTTTTCTGCATCTGCAACAGCATCCCAAGAAAGATCTATATTAGTATCGTTAGGTATTGCGGTTAAATTGATAACATTTAAAGGTAATAATGCCCCATCTTCATCTATATCTATTGCATCAAAAGTATATCTTATATTATCATTACTAAATATTTCAACAGTATGCCTTTCATATGTTAAATTATTAATTTCAGCTATTAACATTTGATATGAATGATCACCGTACTGGCTGAATGTATATTCCTTACCATCAACATTAACTACAAATGCTTTTGAGTATTGGTTAAAAACAGTGCTAATAATTCTTAATTTACTTCCTAAGAACTCAAATTTTATTTTAGTATCATCTACAACTGGAGTAGCTTTTACCCAGTGTAAAGTATCATTATAATAATCACCACCATACTGATCAGAAGTTCCAGATAAAAAATCTCCTTGATAACTAAATCTTGAATCTGCATCATCATACCTCTTCCACCCAGTTTCTGGCTCTAGTAATTGATCACCTACTTTTGCCTTTCCTATCAGATAACCATCTTCATCTATATCAATCGCTCCTAAATACATATGTTTTCCAGTATAACTAGCTTCTCTTGTAATTGTCACTGTATGTATATCCTTATTAAGATCTAATTTTTCAAATTGCAATATTTCAAGATCATAATTACTAGCAATCTGCGAAAATTCATATTCAACACCATCAATTATTATTTTAACTTTCCCTCTATGTGATTCCAAATGTGTTGTCCCAATAAATCTTATTTTAGTACCATAAAATTTAAAACTAATTTCTGGAATCAGTTCAGAATCTCCAGTAATTCCACTATAATAATAATTACTATTAGAGAACTCCGAATGAAATACATCACAATTAATATATGTTATTTCTGATGCATTATCATCATATCTTTTCCATCCTTCTTCTGGTGATGTTAATTTGGCTCCAATATTTGCTGCATAAACATTAACTCCACCAACCACTATAATCAGTGTAATAAATAAAACTAATTTCTTAATATTTTTCATTGTATATCGTCCTTTCTTATTAATTATGCCAAATTATACCATAATACATAGTCAATATATAGCCTTATAATCAATGTATATAAATAGTATAATTAAGTGTTGTACTTTTTTCGACATAATATTTATTCATGTGCATCATCAATAAAACTAAAATAAATTATCTCATATAAAGAATATGATAAGTATAACTTATAAAAATAGATAAATTATTTAATAATAACTTTTATTTCGTGGCTTGTCCAAAGCAATTTATATATACACATAATGATATAAAAACTTATACATATTAAAATACAATCTCTGGTTAAATAACCAGAAATTGTATTAATAATATATGTATCTATTCTTTTTTTATTTGTTTACCCGTGTGGTCCATATAATAATCGTCTCTAATAATCAATTCTGATATAGGAACAATTTCATATCCTTTTTCTTTTAGAGCATCTAATATTGGTCTTAATGCTTCTGGTGTATATTTAGCATCGTTATGGAAAAGTATTATTGAACCATTTGATAAGTGTTTATTTTGAACAACTGTTTTTATTTCGTGATCTACACCATATTCTTTCCAATCAAGGCTATCATCGTTAGTTATAAAAGTAAATTAATTTTTATAGATAGAATATCTTCATTGTTTACTTTGTTTCATTTCGTTGCTGTCCTCGTGCGCTATAAAATGAAAAAAGGGTTTTTTAAAGGGGCTGTCTGGCGGACTTTTCCAAAATGACAAACCTCTAACTTAAAAATATAGTGAGTCACCTTCTGTTTTCTAGTAAAACAATGGGACTCACTTGTTTTTTTGCATCATTATTAGAGATTCATAGAACCTCTTAATATTGCTATATCTTTAAGCGGATTATGTAATTTTTAATGGATAAAAGTGTTACCCCTTTTAATCTAAAGGGATAATCTGAACTTCTCCTCCAATTGCTGGATCGGGGAATGGTAAATAATTTGGTGGGTAAGAAGGGAACCATATATCATCACTAGAAGAACCGCCATTGGGTACCATATCTGGAGGAATCATATCAGCAGCTGGGCTACCGTATCTTGTAAGTGGTGGGGGAATTATTCTCCGATAATAATTAGGATTATCATAGATAACATCATCATAATAAGGTAAAGGTATTAAGTAAATCATAATTAATCTCCTTTAGGTATGTTAATATATTATATGCTTGTTCATAATAATTTGAAACAAATCAAAAGTGAGTAAAGATCCGGAATCAAAAGCTATAATAATAATTCATTCTTGGAGACACCTATAACAGTACTTGTTAAAATAAAACTAGCAAAAAAGATTATCAATAATTAATAATGGAAAATGAGGTATTTCTAAATAATAGTTGTAACTAAAAAATTATGTTTATCTATCAGTTATTTATGGTATATAAAAAGGGAGTTTATACTCCCAAGAAAAATAAGGTTTAAATTTAATCAACATCTAATTCATCATCGTCGTCATCATTAATAAAGATATATACGAATTGATAACTTTGTCCTAGTATTCCAGCTTGTTTAAATTGTTCAAAATCGTAATCCTGCTCTTCAAGTCTTCGTATAGTTCTAGCAATGGAATCTCCTGAACTTATAATAGGACTAGCATTAACTGGACTTTGATCTACTGAAATTACTTCGTTGTGATCTGCAAGAATAACTTTAACGCTTGCCAAAATTTACACCTTCTTTCAATATTTTTTAACAACACAGAATGCATGTCCATGTTTTAATGCATGTCCACGTTGTTACTATATATTATTCATAAAGCTTATAATTGGTGAATGCAAAAAATCAGAATTGTACATAAAAAATTATATATAATCATTTAATCATTAACTTTAAACATAGTAGGAATCTCTAAAGTAAAAGGTTCACCTACAATTTCAAAAAGCATACTACCTTTTGATGATTTTTCTTTACTAAACATTTTAGCACTAATACATCTACCACCACTTATATAAAAATTATAATGATTATTAGATAAATCCAATATTATCATGTAGTTAGTAAGAGTATCATGCTTATCATATACAGATAAGCCATGATTAAACTTAAATTGTTTATAAACTTTTTGTTTAATAGTAAGATCTATAGATAAATTCAAAATAACAAAAATAAGTTGTTAATAATATTATTACACCTAATAAAACTAAACCTGATATTTTCTTTGCATTTCTCATTAATTTATTCCTTCTTTTAAAAAAAATAATTATTTTGACTGGGTTATACCTAACTCATAATAAACAGATTCAATTCCATCTTCCACAAATGTTTCAATTTCAGAGAATCCAGATTTTTGTAATAGACCTCGTGATCTATTATTGGAAGAGTAGGTGAAAGCTCCAATTTTATCTACCTTATACTTATTAAAAATATCTTGGATGAAAATTTTAGTAGCTTCCGTTGCAATACCTTTTCCCCATAAATCTTTTTCAAAAATCACGATACTTAACATTGTCATTTTTTCATCGGTTTCATCTATACAATAACACCAGATATCTCCTATGTACTTTTCATCACAATAAATGACTTTTCCATAGCTAGAAGCCCCATCTTCGAGTGTTTCTTTGTACAATTTTAGTGATTCTTCTAAAGACTTAATACTAAATGGGAATAATTTTTGAATTTCTTCATCCTGTGTTTTATCCCAATAAATTTTAACATGATCTTCTGTTCTTGACTTCAGTGATATAGTCATAATATCAATCCTTTCAATACCTTATAAATAATAATACTGTTTTTTAAATTTAATATAAGTTAACTTCTTAACTCAATTATAACATATTAATTATATGGAAAATATACACTTAATGACAATTTTATATTATAGATTTTCTGACTTTTATATATCACTAATTTCCAGTAATGAAAATAGCAGTGGATTAATAACCCGACTGCTTTTTCATATTCAGTGAATAGTACTATGTATTAAATAAAATAAGGCTAAATTTATTCTAAATAAATCTATTATTATTTCGTTTATTAGTGTTTTGTACTATTTCCTTAGTAGTGTTTAACATTTTAATAAGAATTCTTTTAGTTTCTTCATCAAGGGAACTATTATTTAATGTGGTATTTTCTTCAAGTTGTTTAAGTAAATCATTAATCTGTTCGTCGATTCCTTTCGTTTTTTTTACTTGACCTATTGGAGTACAATTATCAGTTCTACCTATCAGATAATCAATAGAAACATTATATAAATCAGCTATGTTACTTAAAGTACCATAGTCTGGCTGTCGTTTTCCTATTTCATAATGTGCGTAAGTGCCTCTTGGGATATTTAGTTTGGTAGCTGTAACTAATTGTGTCCAATTATTTTGTTTTCTTAAAATTTTTAATCTCTGAGGTAACATATAGTATCAAATCCTTTCTGAATTATTATAACGTTGCGCAATGTAACATTCAATAAAATGTAGCAAAATGTATATTAATTACTTAAAATTACTTTAACCTATCATTTAATGAAGTAATATTGTGCTTAATATAATCAAATTTTAATATAAATCAAATAATTGGTTGTTGAAATATTATTTCAATACTTCCAAAATGGGAATCGTTAGTTAAAGATAGTGAACAATACTTAACTGATATGTTTAAAATAATGATTAAGTTAGATGAAGAAATATTTAAAGAGTGCGGATATCCTTACTTAAAAGGTGGATATTTTGAATGTACACCACCATTTAATTATATTATATTCAAATTAATTAATAAAAGATTTGCTTCTGGAATAATTTATAACAAAGATTCACAACCATATGGGTATATTCAAGGTGAATTTAAAAATGGTGAGTTTATTGGTAAATGGGATATTAGGAAAAAAAGAATATTAGAAAAGTTTATAAGCTATAAAAAAGCATAATGAAGCAAAACTAAGTAGTATTGCTGGAAAGTAATTACCCACTATTAATTGTATTATACTAATTATAAGAAAAATTAAAGAAAAAAATATAGCAATAAATTTTTGTTTGTTCATCATTATAAAACCTCTTTTTACTATTATATTATTAATGAATCAAACAAATGTTTATAAATATGTATTTTAGTATTTTTTTGTATATGTGTTGAAAATTTTACCCTGAGGTTTACTCCCCCAGGGGATATTATTTTGTAGATAAAATTAGTCATTAAAATTCTTGGTCTTCATCACTATCATTATTTTTTAGAGGATGTTCTTGCCTATATAGTGTATATGCTCCCATAAAACTTACAAACATACCAGCTACTGCTATAATTCCAGTCATTACACCAAATCCTATTACATCTTCACCAGATTTAATATACATCAAACATGTTATAAAAGGAGTTAATAAAAGGATAACAAAAGAAAAAATAAGCACATAGCAACAGTAATGAAAAATATTTTTCTTATACATGTTAGTACACCTCCTAAGCTATATACACAAATTATATCATATTAATTAGAATTATAATAAATATTATTTATAATTACAATTAACTGAAATAATATGAATTAACAATAAATTTTGACATAATAATTATATAATAGTATTATTAATAAAGGGTTTGAAATAAGGTTTTATATGTAGTTTATCCGATATATCATGCAGTTTATCAGAAATGCTTGCATTATGGATTTTAAATAGTAATATAAATTGTATCAAATGATACTATAGGAGATGATATTAATGAGTAAAATATGCCTGGATATAGGAAAACTAGAAAGAAGTAAATATGATATTGAAGGAATAAAACGTAGGACAAGCGAGATAATGGATATGTTTATATCGATAACTAACTCAATGGATGAAGATATTTGTAGAAGGGGTATATATAAAGAGCTCAGAATTATAAGGAATAGACTTAAAAATATAGATAGAAAATCTTATCAAATGCAGTTCGTATTGGCAGATGCAATCAAAGAGTATAAACAAACAGAAGTTAAACTAAAAAACTTAATGGATCAATTTGTAACTGATTTAGATAATGAGTTAACGCATGAGAATAAAAAATCTTTTATTAGTGATGGTATAAAAGGTATATTTAATAAAATAAATGATTGGTACATATGTAATATATCTAATATAAAGAAATATTTTAAAGACAATAATACTATAATTAATAATAAATTATATGTAGATGATTTACAAGATGCTCAAGAATATTTGAATCCAGATTCTGAGGAGAATAATATAAATCAAATATTAAATTCAATACCTGACTTAAAAACTAGAATTAGTATGGTTCCTTACAGTACTGAGGGAAAAATTATTGAAATACAAAGATTCCTTAATGAAAAAGGGTATAAGACTGATAAGACTGGAGAGTTAGATAATCAGACAAGGAATTCATTGTTATTATATACTAATACTATAAATTCAAGACAATTTAAAAATATAAATCAAATAATTTTACCAGCAAATCGCTATGTAAACAATGAGAATAAAAGTAATAACAAAACTACTTTACATGCTGATGGATTCGGCAAACGTGGAGATAATTATTATCTATGTAATCTAGGATATGAGGATTATTTTAATGTATATACTGTTAGCGCTGAAGCCAATATAGTAAATACTATAGAAAAAGGTAATGTTAATTTAAAAGCTGTTGTAGGTGCATCAGCTCTTGATGTTGAAGCCACCTCAAAAAATATAGGTTGGGATAACTTTTATGGAAATGTTGGTGGAGAAGCTGAAGTTTTGACTGCAAATGCTTATGGAGCTTTCAAATTTGGAAAGAGCGGTTACGGTGTATCAGGAAATGCTATTGCAGCTGGTGCTAGTGGACAAATCAAAGGTAAAATTTCCATATTTGGAGTAGATATATCTGCTATTGGAACAGGCTATGCGGGAGCTTTTGGGGGTGGAGTAGATGCAATGTATGAATATAAAAATGGTAGAAGAGAACTAAAAGTGGGATTAAATCTTGCTGCTCTATTTGGGTTTGGAGGTAAAATAGTTGTATCTTGGTAAATATTAATTTTATAATAACAACGAAGGTGGATGAAAATGGAAAGGATAGAATACAATTTTAAACTAAAAGATATAAAAAATATCTTTAAAAAGAAGAAATGTCCATATTGTGGAAATACAAAATTAACAAAAAGAACAGTTAAAGAATTTAGAGGCAAAACAAAAAGTCAATTAGATGGTATGGAATTTAATACAGATGTAGATTTATATGCTGGAACTATTGTATATCAATGTGAAAAATGTAAGAAAGAATTTGTTCTACAAGCTCTATCCGATAAAACTAAATTGATGGAATCTATACCAAAAAATAATATTAATGATAATGAAGATACATTTCAAAATAATACTAAAAATCATGTAAGCATATTCTTTAAACTGTTAACTATCATTATGCTGTTCAGTGTATTATCTGTAGCAATTTCAGATAAAAACATAGTACTGTTTTTAGTAGCTACCCCAATTATTTTGATTACATATTTTCTGACAAAAGTATTTACAAGATAATAGATTTCATTGAAAAAAATCAATCTACACTATATATTAGAGTTGATTGATTTTTACTAATGTATAATGAACTAAATATATTTTCATATTGAAAGTAAATACCCAATATGTTAATATACTAATAACTAATCAAGCGTAATTCAACTAATATAGGAGGTATAGCAGATGAACATTATTTATTTTAACACCCATGATTCAGGTAGATACATTTCACCATATGGCTACAAAGTTCCAACAGAAAATATTGAAAAATTCGCAAGAGAATCAATACTATTCAGACAGGCTTACAGTGCTAGTCCTACTTGTAGCCCTAGTAGGGGAGCTCTATTATCTGGAATGTATGCACATAATAACGGTTTAATAGGTTTATCCCATCGTGGATTTAAGATGAATGATTATACAAAACATTTGGGTAGTTATCTAAAAGAAAATGGTTACAGAACAGCTATAGCCGGCACTGAACATATAGCTAATCATGGATTATTAGAACAGCACAACATGAATTATGATGTTTTGCCATATGATGACATTCTAGGACCAGCCAGTGACGACAATGACATGGAAAATGCCAAAGCAGTTGCAGACTACATACTTAACTATACTGAAGATAGTAATTTTTTCATTTCATTCGGCTTATGGAATACACATAGAAAATATCCAGAAGATATAACAGAAGGATATGAACCTGATTACATTAAAGTACCTTCTAAGCTAAAAGATACAAATATGAACAGAGAAGATTTTGCTCATTACTGTACCTCTGTGAAAATAGCTGATGACTGTTTTAAGATGGTTTTAGATGCTGTAAAGGAAAAAGGTATTTATGAGGATACAATAATAATATTTACCACAGACCACGGATTACCTTCGCCATTTATGAAGTGTACACTTTTTGATAGTGGAATGGGGGTATCCTTAGCTCTTAGGGTACCTGATTCACCAATGAATGGAAGAGTAGTGGACTCTATGCTTTCTCAGATAGACCTGTTTCCAACAATATGTGAATTATTAAACTTGGAAATACCTGAATACATACAGGGAATCTCACAAAAGAGTGTAGTAATGAATGAAAAAGATAAAGTCAGAGAAGAAGTTTATGCTGAAATTAATTACCATGCCTCATATCAGCCTATGAGATGTGTAAGAACAGAAGAGTATAAATATATCAGAGTGTTCAATAACTATAAGAAGCCAATGCTGGCGAATATTGATAATTCTAATCCAAAACAACTATTAATAGATAATGACTTTGACAACTATGAAATAAAGGATGAATACCTATTTAATATAGTTTTTGATCCACAAGAAAAAGAGAATCTTGTAGGTAATAAAAAATATGATAAGGTATTAACCGAGATGAGAAAAAAATTAGACGATTTCATGGAAGAAACCAACGATTTCCTATTGAAAGATGAGATAGAAGTACCAAAAGGTGTAGTAGTCAATGACCCATCAGCTGATACACCAAAGGACAAGCGTATTTTTTATTGATACTACAAAAGGGCTTAACTAATAGTTTTATTGCCATATACTATGATACAATACTTATTAATTAAGCCTTATAAAAATAACTTCTATATACTTTTGGATTTTTCAATGAGCCAATGTGTTACATCATCTATAATCAGTTTATCTGCTTCATCTGTAGAAATACTACCAATAGTATTAATTATTTTATCCATTATAAAAGGAATATCCAGCAAACAAGAAGACATCTTTTGTATTAAGTGACTGTTCATGGCATCAGAATATATTTTGGCTTCTTTGATATGACCGTTCTTAAGAATCAAACCTAACTCAAAACCGCCCCATGAAAATCTTTTATCAAAAGTAATATCAAATTTTGGAGCTTCTCCATAACGCCATTCCCAAGAGGCATATTTATCATATAATTCTTGAATGTTATAAGTATCATTATCTACATTAATTACAGTACTAGATTTACCATATATGTTTTCAAAGCTATCAATCAAACTTCTTTTCATTCCTTCAGTAGTTAAAATATCACTAAGCTCACTTAAGTTAATGACTCTAGAACGAACTGAATCAATTCCTTTAGAATTAATTTTCTCCTTAGAGACTTGTAGATAATCAGTAAGCTTATTAAAATCAGTATCTACAAGTATGGTACCATGATGATAAGATGATTTATCCAAGAAATAAAAAGCATTACCAGAGAATTTCTTACCATGTACGGTTAAATCATTACGACCTGAAAACTCTGCATCAATTCCAAAGCTTCTAACAGCCTGTAAGATTACATTTAACTGTCTATCCAGATCATACAAATTTTTATCCATAACAAATGTAAAATTGAGATTCCCTAAATCATGATAGACAGCACCTCCACCAGATAACCTTCTAGCTAATTTGCCACCCTCATTCTCTAATTTTTTACATTTGCATTCTTTCCAAGGATTTTGATTTCTGCCTATAACTACAGTATTATCATTTTGCCAGAGATACAATATTATTTCATTTTCATTGATATCACGTAACAGGTATTCTTCAAGAGCTAAATTGTACCAAGGATCCGTGGAGTTAGAACATATCACTTTTACATTAATATCATTATTTGGCAAAATGTAACGCACCACCTTCAGTAGCTAAAACAGCTTCATGTATGGACTCAGCTGTAGTTGGATGAGCGTGGATGGTTTCAATAATTTCATTTGTTGTCAATCCGTTTTTAATTGCTAAAGTTATTTCTGCAATCAAATCTGTTGCATGAGGTCCGATTATAGAACCACCAATAACCTTTCCAGTTGATTTATCCTTAATGATTTTAACAAAACCTTTGCTGTCACCTAGAGTTAAAGCTTTACCATTAGCCGAAAACGGGAATTTACCTATTTCAATGTCAATACCATCTTTTTGTGCCATACTTTCACTTACTCCCACCATAGCAATTTCAGGATTAGTGAATATAGCACTTGGGACTACATTGTAATCCATCTTAGTTTCTGTCCCTAAAATATTTTTAACTGCTACAATACCTTGATGTGAAGCAACATGAGCAAGTTGGATTATGTTGGTCACATCACCAATAGCATAAATGTTAGGTATATTAGTCTGCATTTTGTCGTTAACTTTGATACCTTTTGTTCTTTCATCCATTTCTATATTTAATTTCTCAAGACCTATGTTTTTATAGGATGGTTGTCTGCCAACAGCCATAAGTACTTTATCAGCAGTTATAAACTTGGTTTCCTTATCTTCAGTAAATGAAACAATACATTTATCATCTTCGCTTTTGATGATAGATTCTACTCTAGAACTTGTATATAGTTTAATACCACTATTCTTGGCTATTGTATTAATCTCATCGCAAACATCTTTGTCACATGCCAGTAAGGTGTTTTCCAAAAATTCTACAACAGAAACATCAACTCCAAAACTAGAGTATATAAAAGCAAATTCCATACCTATGATACCACCGCCAACAATAACTAATTTTTCAGGTAGTGTATCAAGTTCAAGAGCTTCTTTGCTTGTAATAACATTATCAAGGTCTATTCCTTTAATAGGAATCATTGATGTCTTAGAACCAGTTGCTATAATAATATTTTTACTATTTATAGTAGCTTCCAGTTTGTTATTCTTAGCAAATACTTTGTTTTTGTCAATTATTTCTCCAGTACCTTTAATCACTTTTACATTGTTTTTTTCTAGGAGATATTCTATACCACCTACTAGTTGATTAACGATATCTGATTTTCTGTCAATGACTTTTTTCATATCTACTGAAATGTTATCAGCATGTAGACCGAATTTATCAGCTTCTTTTAATTCTCTATATACTTCTGATGAACGAACAATAGCTTTAGTTGGTATACAACCATAGTTGAGACATGTACCTCCAACTCTTTCTTTTTCCACTAGAACAACATTAGCTCCTAATTTAGCAGCTTGAATAGCAGCTACATAGCCTCCAGGACCACCACCTATAATAGTTATATCACTTTCCAACTGTTGCTTTTGGGGTTTTAATAATCCACCAAAATAATTAAAACCACCTGAAGATTTACTAGCAGTTTTATTAGTATTCATATTCTTCGATGGCGCTTTTTGTTCTATGACCTCCTCAGGTGCTTCACCGTCAATTATTGCTAGTAGAGAACCTATAGCAACTGAATCACCTTCATTGGCTTCAATGCTTTTGATTGTTCCATTAGCAGTTGCCTTAATAGGCATATTTCCTTTATTTGATTCAATATTAAATAAAATATCTTCAGTAGTAACTTTATCACCAACGCTTTTATGAACTTTTCCTACTTTGCCATCTTTTGCATGACCTGATAATTTATCTAACTTAACTTCAATGTTCATGAGATCCTCCTTGCTGTAAATATAATGTTATTAAAACTAATGTATTTAAAAATAAGAGGCAGTACCAACTGCCTCCGATGCTTATATTAAATTTATTTGAAATCGCCTTCAAATGTATCAATTGATTTCTTCAATAATGTTACAGTGTATGCCATAGAAGGTCCTCCACCAAATGCTACTGCTACCATAGCTGCTTCTAGGATTTCCTCACGTGTTGCACCTGCTTCAAGAGCTTTGTATACATGGAATACTATACAATATTCGCAACGGTTATAAGCACCGATTGCTACACTCATCAATTCTTTTGTTTTAACATCTAGAGCACCAGGTTCATAAGCAGTACCTAATAAATTCATGAATGAACCCATATGAGATTCATTTGTTTTGCCTAAATCTTCTAATCCTGACATAAAGTCATTTAACATTTGTCTTGGGTCTTTTGCCATCTATGTTACCTCCTAGTAGTAAATTAATTGCATATGCAATAGTTAGTATAGCACATATTATTTTAGATATCAACATCTATCAATAATTAATTGATGTTATTGTCCAGATATCTAGAAAGTCTATCTAAAATAAATTATTCATTAATATTATCTACCATTTTCTTTAAAACATTCACAAAAACTTCAAGTTCTTCATCTGTAATGTTCCTAGAAAAAACTTTACTGGCTTTTTCACCTTCAGGAAGTAATTGTTTTCTTAGGTTAAGTCCGGAATCAGTTAATTCAAGAGTGGTTATTCTTCTATCATTAGAATCTTTTACACGTTTTACATAACCATCTCTTTCCATTCTGTCAATTAATCTTACTACTGTAGAACTTTTTATATTCATTTTTTTGGCAAGATCAATTTGACTAATAGATTTATTTTTCCCTAGATAATATAATGCAATCCATTGAACTCTGGTGCTACCTAATTGAGTCAACCTTTCATTAAAATAATTCTCCATTTGTTTAGAAGCATTATTAGTAATAAATGCAACACAATCATCAAGATTGAACATTAAATCACTCCCTATATTATTAAGTAATTATATTAGTTTATTAAAAGAATATTTTTATAAAAATATCACGTAATTAATTTTAGCAATCAATTAAATTATATTAAAATTATATTAAAAAGAAAAGTCTTTTTTCATAAAAATTAATTTTGGGTAATAAATTTATTAAATAAGTATACTTTTTTATATTATCATAATTTAATAGGTGATTACATAAAGCAAAAACAAAAAACTAATGTGATATAATAAAAAAAACTTGTATAAAAAAAAATCTATGATATAATTAAGATGACGAAACGTTTCGTGATGGAGGTGTATAATATTTCAACTATTAAAGATGTAGCAAAATATACAGGATTATCTATAGCAACCATATCAAAATACATTAATGGTGGTAATGTCCTAGATGAGAACAAAAAAATAATCCAAGAAGCTATAGAAGTCTTAGATTATAAAAGAAATGAAATGGCTAGGGGATTGAAAACCAATAAAACGATGACAATAGGGGTGTTGTTGCCATCTTTGGAAAACATATTTTTTACCTCAATAGTATCAATAATTGAAGGTATTCTACAGGAAAAAGGTTATGGTACAATAATATGTGACTTCAAAGAAGACAAAGAATTAGAGCACACCAAACTTGAATTTCTCATAAATAAACACGTTGATGGTATTATCATGGTTAGTTATAGTGGAGAAAAAAAACATATACAGAGTCTGATAGATAAAAAGATTCCTGTTATATTATTAGATAGAATGATAAAAGGGCTGGATTGTGATATAGTCATTGCAGACAACTTGAATGCCTCATACCAAGCTGTAGAAGAACTAATTATGAGAAAACATAAAAGGATAGGTATAATATGCGGACCAGAAAATACTTATACTGCCGATGAAAGAAGAAAAGGATATATTAGAGTCCACGAAGACTATAACGTTGATATTGATGAAGAGTTAATTAAGAACGCAGATTATACTGTAGTAAGTGGATATACAGCACTTATTGATCTTTGGAATATGGACAAACGTCCTTCTGCAGTATTAGTAACCAATTATGAAATGACTATCGGTGCAATAATGGCAGTTAATGATTTGAATATTACTATTCCGAATCAATTATCTTTGATCGGATTTGACAACATACAAATGGCAAGGATAGTAAGACCACCACTATCTATTGTGGAACAACCAATGAAAGAGATTGGAGAAACAGCGGCCAATCTTATGCTCAAAAGACTTAGTGACGATTATTCAGATTTTCCTTCAACTTATAGATTAAAAACAAAAGTTCATATCAAAGAGTCTGTATCGACCAATATATAGATTTAACTATATTTGGTTGATATTACTTTATGCTAGAGCTAAACGTTTAGCTTTAATATTTTAATAAAAAACTAAACGATATGCCAATTAATAAAGCAACAATTATTAAACTATAAATAATATAAAGGAGAGTAATGAAAAATGGAAAATAATCTAAGAAAAAATTTTCAAATTGCTTCAGATGGAGTAGACCCTAATATTATACCAAAGAAAAAATTATATACAGGGGATGAAATGCCAGCTGTAGGGCTTGGTACTTTTGGTTCTGACAGATTCACTGCTGAGCAGATATCAGATGCTGTTTTGGGAGCAATCTCAGTTGGTTATCGCCACATCGACTGTGCTTCTGTATATGAAAATGAAAAAGAAATTGGTGAAGCTCTAAAGATAGCTATGAAAAATGGAATTAAAAGAGAAGACCTATGGATAAATTCCAAAGTATGGAATGATATGCATGGAGATGGTGACGTTTTAATATCTGTAGCAAAGACATTAAAAGACCTAAAGCTTGATTACTTAGATTTATATTTAATTCATTGGCCATTTCCTAACTACCACGCTCCAGGTTGTTCAGTTGATTCAAGAAGTGAGAATGCTCACCCATATATCCATGAAGAATTTATGAAAACTTGGAGACAAATGGAAAGATTGGTAGACATGGGATTAGTAAGAAATATCGGTACTTCCAATATGACAAAAGCGAAATTTGAATTGTTACTTAAGGATGCAAGGATAAAACCAGCAGTAAATGAAATGGAGCAACACCCTCATTTTCAACAACAGGAGCTATTTGATTTTTGCATAAAAAATAATATTCAGCCTATCGGTTTTTGTCCTATTGGTTCTCCAACTCGTCCAGATAGAGATAAAACAGAGAATGATACAGTAGACATAGAAGACCCAGTTATTCTAGCAGCAGCAAAAAGACTTGGGGTACATCCAGCAGTCGTATGTATAAAATGGGCAGTTCAAAGAGGGCAAGTGCCTATTCCATTTTCAGTAAAGAGAAATGAATATCTTAGCAACATAAAATGTGTAACAGAAAACCCTTTGACTGATGAAGAGATGGAAGCTATATCTAAGATTGATAAGAACTGTCGCCTTATCAAAGGTCAAGTTTTCTTATGGAAAGATAACCAATCATGGGAAGACTTATGGGATTTAGAGGGAATCATAGCTAAATAGCGAGGAGGGCAATATCAATGAAAGCTGCTGTATTATATGCACAAAAAGAAATTAGAATAGAAGATATTGAAAAGCCTGTTATTGAAGATAATGAAGTGTTGATTAAAGTAAAGGCTTCTGGAATATGCGGTTCAGATATACCAAGAGTCTTGGGAACAGCTTCTCATTATTATCCCAATGTATTTGGACATGAGTTTTCAGGTGAAGTAGTTGAAATGGGAAGAGAAGTAAAGAATGTACATATTGGAGACAAAGTATCAGTAGCACCTCTAAAACCTTGTCATTCATGTGTAGATTGTCTTAGTGGTAATCATGCATTATGTAAAAATTATAGTTTCATCGGTTCAAGAGAATATGGAGCTTGGGCTGAATATGTAAAAGCCCCAGAAGTTAATATAGTAAAACTACCAGAACAAGTTTCTTATGTCCAAGGAGCATTTCTTGAACCTATAACCGTAGCATTACATGGACTGTTAATCATGGATTTCAAACCTATGACAAGTGTAGCTATAACAGGCATGGGTACTATAGGTTTATTGACCTTACAGTGTGCCAAGATAATGGGTGCAAAAGATATTACAGTATTTGATATTGATGACGAAAGATTAAAAATTGCCTTAGAATTGGGAGCGGATAATGTAATCAATACCAAAACAGATGATATAGCTGAACAAGTTAAAAGAATCACTAATGGTAAAGGTTTTGAGATGGTTCTTGAAACAGCAGGAGTGCCTTTTACAGAATTACTATGCTTAGAGATTGCTGGTAACAAAGGAAGTGTTATGTATATTGGTACACCTCACACTCAATTTGTCATACAGCCAAAACAATTTGAATATATGAATAGAAAAGAATTGACGGTAAAAGGTTCTTGGATGTCATATTCAGCTCCTTTTCCAGGAAAAGAATGGACTCTAGGTGCAAACTATCTTGGAACAGGACAGATAAAAGTAGAAAAATTGATAGATAGGGTTATTGATATTGATGATATAAAAAAAGCTTTTGAAGATATAGAGGCGAAAAGAGTGTCGGGTAAAGTGATGATGAAATTTTAATAAGGAGGTATAGCTATGCCATTAGTAAGTTCACTAGAATTAATTAAGAAAGCAAAAGAGAAAAAGGTAGCAATAGCGGCGTTTAATATACATAATCTAGAAACCATTCAAGCAGTTATTGAAGGTGCTAGTGAAGAAAGAGCTCCAGTAATTATTCAGACAACACCAGGAACTTTGAAACATGCAGGAATAGAATACATTGGGGTTATTGTAAAAAAGGCAGCAGATATGTATAATATTCCTGTAGCACTTCATGTTGACCATTGCCCATCTTTTAATACTATTGTACAATGTATTAAGAATAACTATACATCTGTAATGATTGATGGGGCTAATCTTGAATATGAAGAAAATGTGAAATTGGTTAAGCGTGTTACAGATATGGCTCATGCTGTAGGAATACAAGTTGAAGGTGAGATTGGAAGGATAGGTGGAGTTGAAGACGATATGTTTGTCAACAGTGATGAAGCTGCCTTGACAATTCCTTCTGAAGCTAAAAAATTTGTTGAAGATACAGGTATTGATACATTAGCAATAGCTATAGGAACTGCACACGGTATGTACAAAGGAGAGCCTAAGTTAGATTTTGACAGGTTGTCTGCAATTGAAGCAATAGTAGATGTACCACTTGTTCTACATGGCGCTTCCGGTGTACCAGATGATAGTATCAAAGAGGCCATAAAACGTGGAATAGCAAAAATAAATATAGCAACTGAATTGAAAAATCCTATGGCAGAAGCGATTGCAGGTACATTCGCTAAAAATAAAGATGAAAATGATCCAAGAAATTATATGGGAGCTGCTAGAGAAGCTGTAAAAGAAGTAGTCAAGAAAAAGATAAGGCTTTGTGGATCAAGCGGCTTAGCTGACGAATTCTAGAGGTGTATAATGATTCTTACAATTACTATGAATCCAGCTATTGATAAAGTCTATATAATAGATAATTATAAACTTGGAGAGGTACATCGTCCTATCAAGACGGTTGCCTCTGCAGGTGGTAAAGGGCTTAATGTAGCTAAGGTTGCAAAAACAATGGGTGAAAAAGTTGCTGCAACAGGTTTATTAGGTGGTTCTAATGGAGATTTTATTAATAATAAAGTTAAAGAGCTGGGGATTGAAAGTAGATTTATTAAGGTAAGTGGAGAAACAAGAATATGTGTTAACGTATCTGATACTGTTAATCAGATTAGTACTGAGATATTGGAAGCAGGACCAGTTGTATCAGAATATGAAGTTGATAAATTTATCAAGGCATATGAAAATATGTTGAATGATGTAAAAGTGGTTACTATTTCTGGGAGTTTACCAAAGGGAATATCTAATGATTTTTACAAAGTATTGATTGATATTGCTAAGAAGCATGATAAAAAAGTTATTTTAGATACAAGTTCAAAAGCATTCATAGAGGGTATAAAAGCTATACCTTATATGGTAAAACCTAATACTGATGAGATTAAGCAGGTTTATAATGGTGATGTTAGTACATTGGAAGGACTTGTAAAGGCTATTGAGCATTTTAAGAAAATGGGTGTTGAGGTACCTGTAATCAGTCTAGGAAAAGATGGATGTATTGCGGGACTTGATGAAGGTATATACAGGTTTACTATTCCACCTGCTAGGGTTATAAATACAGTTGGTTCTGGAGATTCTTTTATAGCTGGGTGTGCTATTGGGTTAGAAAGAGAAATGAGTCAGATAGATATGATTAGGATGGGTATGGCTTGTGGAACTGCTAATACTCAATTTGCTCAGACTGGTTATGTAGAGAAAGAATTGGTGGATTTGTATTTTAGTCAGGTAGAGGTAGCTGTGATAGGTTGATATTATGGTAGGAGGGGGCAGGGTAAATTGTAATAATCACTTGCCTTACTCTGAGAAGCGATCGGTCTGCGTGATTATTACAATTTACCCTTTTGCCCGTGATATTAATGTTAGGTAGATAAAAAGATTACAGTTAAATTGTGTAGTAAGTAATAAAATAATATATATAAAAATTATAGGAGATGATTAGTATGTTGAAGAAGATTCCAAGTATTTTATCACCAGAGTTGTTGAAAATATTGATGGAGATGGGGCATGGGGATGAGATAGTTATATCTGATGGTAACTTTCCTGCGGCTTCTATGGCTCAGAGATTAGTTAGATTAGATGGACATGGTGTACCTGAAGTTTTAGAGGCTGTTTTAGAATTGATGCCTTTGGATGTGTATACTGATGAACCTGTTGGATTGATGGAAGTTGTAAAGGGAGATACTTATGTTCCTGAGATATGGGATACATATAAGGCTATAATCAAGGAAAAAGAGGGAGACAAAAAAATCTGTTATGAAGAAAGATTTGCATTTTATGAGAGAGCTAAGAAGGCATATGCGGTTGTAGCTACTGGGGAGACTTCGTTATATGCAAATATCATTCTTAAAAAAGGTGTTGTTGTTTAATGGGAGAGTTGCTATTAGCTATTGACCAAGGTACATCGGGTTGTAAGATGACTATTTTTGATGTAATGGGTAAAGTAGTTTCTAGTATTACTATGAGTTATGAGACTTATTATCCTAGTAAAGGTTTTGTGGAGCAAGATCCGGAGGATTGGTGGCAAGTAATTACTGAGGGAATTTCCCAGATGTTAAGTAGAGATAATATTAATCCGAAAGATATAAAAGGTATTGGTATTGATGGGACATCATGGGCTTGTATTCCTATTGATAGGTCAGGTAATGTGCTGAGTAGGGCTATGATATGGTTGGATAGAAGGGCTGAAGAGCAGGCGAAATGGATGAAGGATGCAGTTGGTGAAGAAAAGTTGATTAGCATCAGTGGTAATCCTGTTGATTCAGCTTATATAACTCCTAAGATGTTATGGTTAAAAGATAATATGCCTGAGGTATTCAATAGGACTTATAAATTTTTGCAGAGCAATGCTTATATAGTATATAAGCTTACTGATAAAATTTCACAAGATTATTCTCAGTGTTATGGATTCCATTTTTTTGATATAAACAAAGGTGAGTGGGATTTTGAGATAGCTGATAAGTTAGGGTTATCTATAGATTTGATGGCACCGTTGATGCATAGTCATGATATTGTTGGTAGTGTTACAGAGAAGGTAGCTAAGGCAACGGGGTTGAAAGAGGGTACACCTGTTGTAGCTGGTGGTCTAGATGCTGCTTGTTGTACTTTAGGTGCTGGTGTAATTAATGAAGGAGAGACTCAAGAACAGGGTGGTCAAGCAGGTGGAATGAGTATTGCGTTAGGTAAGCCTGTGATACATGAGAAATTGATTCTTGGATATCATGTTTTACCTGATATGTGGTTGTTGCAAGGTGGTACAACAGGTGGAGGAGGAACTCTTAATTGGTTTAATAGAGAATTTGGACATGTAGAGCAGGAAGAAGCTGATAAGAGAGGGAGTAATCCATTTGTTATAATGAGTGAAGAAGCTGAGAGAATACCACCAGGTAGTGATGATATAATCTTTTTACCTTATATGAAAGGGGAAAGATCTCCTCTGTGGAATAGTAAGGCAAAAGGTGTTTATTATGGATTGTCTTTTGATAAAACAAGAGCACATATGATCAGAAGTACAATGGAGGGCGTTGCATATGCTCTTAACCATAACTTGGAGACTGCTAAAGAAGCAGGAGTTGAGGTTGGTACTTTATCAAGTGTAGGTGGAAGTGCCAATAGCAGTGTATGGACTCAAATCAAAGCAGATGTAACTAACCGTACTATTCAGGTACCTTATTCAGACCATGCGACTACTCTAGGAGCTGCAATTCTTGCTGGAGTTGGTGTAGGTATATATAAGGACTTTCAAGAAGCTATAGATAAGACTGTAACTATCCAAAAGACTTATCAACCTAATAAAGAGAGTGTTAAAATATATAAGAGTTGTTATGAAGAATATATAAGACTAAGTGAATTATTAGTAGATTCATTTTGGTCGTAAATAGTATAAGAAAATATAATTATATACTAAGATGAAGCAGGGAATAGGATAATACTATTCTCTGTTTTTTTGTATAAAAAGTTAGAGAAGAATATGAAAAACGTATTAGCTTTACTGAAGGAATTTGTTTAGTTGTTTAGTAATTATTCCATATAAAAATTAACCAACAGTTATATTTTACTGACTATAATTAACTATATCTCTATTGGTATATGGGTTATTACGCTGTATACTAGAAGAAGAATATTCTATTTAATAAATGTTTTAAGATGGTAATTATCCAGATTTATTTATTGGTTATAAAATTAAGGAGTGTAATATTATGAAAAAATTACAGATTGGACAAATAATATATAGATTAAGAAAAGACAAGGGCATAACTCAGCAACAACTTGCAAAAATAATTGGAGTATCAACTGCTGCCATATCAAAATGGGAAAGTGGAAATTCATATCCAGATATAACATTATTGCCTATATTAGCAAAATTTTTCAATGTTACTATTGATACATTACTTAACTTTGATAAGGATTTAAGTGATGAGAAGGTGAAGGAGATATATGAAGAATGCGAAGAGCTTTTTAATAACTCGGATATGAGTATAGCCATTAAGAGGACAAAAGAGTATTTGAACAAATATCCGTCAAGTTATTTTCTGATGAGTAGGATAGCGTTTTTATATACTATTTATTCTTGGAAAACTGAAAATGAAGAAAAATGCACACAAATGTTAAATGAGGCTGTAGAATTATATGAAGAAGTGATTTCAAATTGTAATGATACTAAGCTGGTAGAAGTTTCATTATTTGCTTTAGGTAGTCTATACGCAACATTGGATAGAGAAGAGGAGGCTATTAGTACACTTAATAAGATTAATATAAGTCAATGTGATCCTGATGATATTATGGCAAGTATTTATATAAAGCAACAAAGATATCAAGAAGCTAGAACATTACTCCAAAGTAAATTGTTCAAGAGTATTAATGATATATCTAATATCTGTTTGAGTTTGGGAAATACCTATTGTAATAATGAACAAGATTATGATGTAGCTGAAAAATATTATAATCTGAGCATAAATATAAAAAATCTATTCCAATATGATGGGGAAACAGTTTTTCTGTTAAATGAATATCTGCAGTTAGCTCAATTATTCATAAATATTGGTAATAATAAAAAAGCTATAGAAATGTTAAAACACATGATAGATTCTTATAAAAATCATGACTTCACTAACATTGAAGGGTTAAAGAAATTATGGTGTTTTGATGAATTAAAACAAAGTGAGTATCCAATAAGAATTAATATATATGAAAATATATTGGTACTACTAAAACAATCAAGTTTTGATTCCATAAGAGAGGAGGAAGAATTTAAGAAGATATTTAATGAAATAGAAAAGTTAAATAAATAGCGTTAACAATTGAGTAATATAGTGTAAAGTTAATAAAAGTAAAATAAAATGTGATATAATAAGGGTGAAATATCTAATATACTCCAAATTCTAGATATTTCACCCTTTTAAGGATCGTTCGCATAATAGACATATGTGTTGAAGATTCTAATCTAGTTAGGATAAGGGGAGTATGTATATATAATTAATCATGTAAGGGGAAGGGGAGTTAAAAATAAACAGCTATCAAATTGAGCATAAAATGGCAGAACAGGACTACATATAGAATAATCCTATCTATCATACCCTTAACAATGACAATTATTATATTAAGTATATTAAATTGTATTTTGTTATGTGTTTAATATACAATGTCGATATTACAAGTATTAATAAATTGTACTACATATTAAATATTTTTCATTGCAATATAGCTTACTTACTTGCCCTTTAGTAAAATAAACTATATTGCATTTGCATAATCCAATTATGCATTTTTGAATTGTTAACACTAGTAAAACATTAACAAAACAGTGAGGTATTAGAATACATTATATATAAATGAAAATAAGTAATAACTGAAATGGATATTATATTGATTTGATGTCAATAATAATAACCAAATCGTTAACTACATTATAATACACATATTGGTTACTGTCAATACCTAATTTTGCATTAAGTTGTCTTGTTGGTTATTGCTATTTACAGTGATATTAATGGATTCTAAAATAAATGTGAGGTGATTAGAATGCCAAATTTTAGCAATAGATTAAGATTATTAAGGAAACAGAAAGGAATGAAACAGCAAGAATTAGGAGATATAGTAGGAAAGACTAAAAATAACATTTCACAATATGAAAGAAATGCTAGACAAGCAGACGATGATACAAAAATGCAATTTGCAAAATTTTTTAATGTATCAATGGATTATCTGATGGGATTAACAGATGACCCAACTCCTATATCAGAACTGAGTCATTTCGTAGATGTTGATAAAGAACTTCATAGATTTATTAATAATGTAGAAAATCTAGATGGACTTCGTTTTGGAAATAAACCAATGCTTGACAGAACAAAATTGATCATATCAAAATCATTGAAGCATACTAATGACTTAGCATTGGATTCAATAAAAAATATTAAAAATAATAAACAATAGAATACTTAGTTCAATTGAATTAATTAAACTAGGTAAGTTTAGTAAATAATAAGGGACTGTCCATAAAGAACAGTCCCTTAATTGGTTATACTACCGATACCAGTCTAATAATGGATTCGGTTGTTTTTAATAAGTTTTCTTCAGAATAATTCTTAGCAACTTCAAAGGCTTCCGGTCTTTGATTAATACTGAATATAGAACTGATTCCTCTTTCATAGAGTGCATCAGTCTCATCACCAATAGCACCTACAATAGCAATAACAGGCTTGTGATATTTCACAGCTCTATCAGCTATACCTACAGGTACTTTACCTCGTAAGCTTTGCCCATCAATCTTGCCTTCACCTGTTATAATTAAATCAGCATCAGCTACAAGATCATCAAAATCTACAGCATCAAGTAATATATTGATACCTGATTTCAACTGGGCATCAACAAAGGCAACAAGACCTGCGCCTAATCCTCCTGCGGCACCTGAACCCTTATATTTCTGCAAGTTTATTCCTAAGTCTCTATTAACTATACCAGCATAATGCTTAAGGTTCTCATCAAGAATCTTTACCATTTCTGCATTGGCACCTTTTTGTGGAGCGAAAACATAAGCGGCTCCGTTAGCGCCATATAATGGATTATCAACATCACAAGCTACGATAAATTGACAATCAGTTATTTTGGAATTTAGATTACTTGTATCAATAGTAGCTAAAGAACCTAAGCCTTCACCAGTTAGATCTATTTCACTATTATCTTCTTGTAGGAATCTTACACCTAATGCAGCAGCCATTCCGACACCGCCATCATTAGTTGCGCTTCCCCCAATACCGATGATTATTTTACTACAGCCTTTTTCTAGAGCATCCTGAATTAGCTCGCCTGTACCATAAGTAGTTGTCTTCAGAGGATTTTCTCTTCCTTCTACTAGAGGCAGTCCTGAGGCTTGAGCCATTTCAATGACTGCTGATCCATCATCTAATATTCCGTAAGTTGCTTCAATTTTGTCAAAAAGTGGACCTGTAACTTTTTTGGTTACTTTTATACCGCCAATAGCATTTAAAAAAGCATCTACAGTTCCTTCGCCTCCATCAGCTATAGGTATCGTTATGGTTTTAATTTCTGGTCTAATGTTTTTAATACCTTTTTCAACTATATTACAGACATTAATAGAGTCCATAGTACCTTTGAAAGAATCTGAGGCAATAACTATTTTCTTCAAGTAATCAACTCTTTTCTATGTTAGTCAGTCTTTGTTAGATGAATATTACTCCAAGTATCATTATCATCACAATCGCTACAATACCTTGGACAAGGGTAACACCCGTTTGACATTTATAAGCCGTGGATGTATCCATATCACTGAACTGGGAGACAACCCAGAAATAACTATCGTTGGCATGAGATACTGTCATTGAACCAGCACCGATCGCTAGAACTACAAGTACTTTTGCCATTTCACTTGTCATACCCATATTAGCCATAAGTGGTGCAACCATTGCAGAAGTTATGATCATAGCAACTGTGGAAGCTCCCATAGCTGTTTTAAGTAACATGGCTATGATAAATGGTAATAATAATCCAATGTTATATTTAAGTAATGAATCGCTTAATGCATCAGCAAGTGGTAATGATTGTAAGATAGCACCAAGAGCACCACCAGCACCTGTAATCGCTAAGATTGATGCTGAATTATAGATACCTTTTCCAATCCATTTAAAACTATTTTGCTTTTCAGACTTTGGTATTAAAGTCATAGCTAGGAAGATTCCTAGAATCAAAGCAGTAACAGGATTACCTATAAAATCAAAGAATGATTTAACAATACCTTCACCAAATGGTGCAGATGGGAAATCAGCTATTGATTTGAAAGCAATAAGAATAATAGGTAAAATGATAGGTGCAAATGATTTAAAAGCACTTGGAAGTTTACCATATTTTTCTAATAATTCTTCTACTGTTGTTTCTGGATTAGGGTCGATAGGGAATTTTGGACCAACTTTAATTGCATATATGTAACCTGCAAGCATAACAGGGATGGATACAACTAGACCCATTAGAATAACTAAACCTAAGTTAGCTGATAATGTACCAGCCATTGCTATTGGACCTGGTGTTGGTGGAACAAGACAATGCGTTGCATATAATCCTGAGCTAAGTGCAGTAGCCATAACAGCTAAAGATACTTTTGATTTTTCTGCTAGAGCTCTATTTATAGGGGATAAAATTACGAAACCAGAATCACAGAATACTGGGATACTTGCAACATATCCAGTTAAACTCATTGTAAGAGGTGCTCTTTTTTTACCAACTAGCCTTAATATACTGTTAGCCATTGTAAGAGCCGCTCCGGTTTTTTCCAGTATCGTACCAATTATTGTACCAGCAATGATTACAATACCAATGTTACCTAGGATATTACCGAAACCTTTTTTAATTGTTGATATTATAGAATCAGCAGGCATTTTTGTACATATACCTATAAAATACGCTGCCAGCAGTAACACTATAAAAGGATGCATTTTGAATCTCGAAATCAAAATGATTGTACCCACAATTGCAATTATAACGATAATAAATAGTCCTATGCCACTTGTCATAATATTTCCTCCTAGTATTTTTAAGTATTAGATACCACTATCTACACATATTGAACTTAAACATCAATATTCATTTTATTAAGTTCAATATATGTCCTTGACTTTTATAAGCCTAATAGAACTAAATAATTGCTGGTTCTATAGCAATCATCTAATTCGATTTATCTATATTGTTTATATAGGAATATAAACAATATAGAAGTACTGAATGATAAAAATTATTTACATTCAATCCTGTTATCTGTTCAATCTTCTTTAAGCGATAAACAAGGGTATTTTTGTGAACGAATAGAGCTTCCGCCGTTTCGTTCAAATTAAGATTATGTTCAAATAATGAATCTAATGTTTTATAAAACCATTCTGGAACTTTATTATTTTCATTCAGTATTGACAAATACAACTTCTTAATAAATGGTTCAGATGCATCTGTCTGTATTTTATGGAGAAGGTATTTGGCTTGCGTTTCAAAATCGTTAATATCAAGAGGAACGTTTTTGCTTATGGAAATAAGTTCAACAGCTTCGTTAAATGATTTTTTATATCCATACAAGTCGTTATAAGAATTACCTAAGCCTATTCTAGTATCAAATGGTTGTTTATCTTTAAGGGTGTGTAAGATGTTATCTATATATGTAGAGCGTTTTTCATCAGCAATATCTTTGAAAATTATAAAATAATGATTAATGATACCAAAAAAATCATTATTGGTTATATAATTATTACTTGTTAACAGTTTTTCTATCTCTCCCATAGCATTGACAGATTCATAAACTTCATCATTAGAAAATTTATCTAATTTTATTACCACAGCACATCTTCGCAGCTTAAGATCCACATGTGATACTTTTGATAAACATAATATTTCTTCCTCTGTTTCAGATATAGGATTAAATATTAACTTTCTTATCATTTGATTGTTCAGGTCTTTAACCAGGTTGACCTGTTCAGATATAAGATATTGTTCAAGAGCCAGCTCTACAGAATTTTTAACAAGCTTGGCAACCATTCTAACTTCATCAGGGTGTCCGTAGACTCCTACAACGCCGATAACCTTTCCTTCAATATTGATGGGAAGATTAACACCTTGTTTAGCACCAGGGAATTTTTCAACATCACCTGGATATATTTCAATACTTTTTCCAGACTTAATAACATCATCGGCACCTTTATGATAGGTGGAGACTCTGTTAGGTTCACCTGAAGCAAGAATAAAACCATCACAATCCATAATATTAATATTACGGTAATCAATAACTTCCATCATTAAATTAACAATTCTTTGCGCAATATCTTTTAAAAACATACCTATCTCTCCATATTTTTATTTATCAAAATATAGTACTGTTCCAGTTGTATTATGAAAATATTTGTCACCAAATTCTAGCTTCAACTGATTCATGGCATTTTCTCCCGTACAATGTGAAATGCCAAATTTTTTTATGTCCATAGCTTTAAAATTCTCTATGGTTTGACGAATTCTATCCTCGTCAGCCCTAACCAAATGTGTTCCACCGATGATTGTATTAATGCTTTTACCAGTACGCTTAATCAAAGTCTTAAGCATATTGATTACTCCAGGATGAGAACAGCCAAGAATTACAACTAGACCATCTGGTGTATCTATTGCTAACATAATTTCATCATTAAAATCATCAAGAACATGTTCATCATTATTTACAAGATAAAATCTAGGGTTGTTTTTCTCGAATGAAGTAACACGTTCAAAATTAGAAATAATATAAATTCCTTTATCTATCTCTAATATATCTTCGTCCACAAGATGAGATTCAACATTATTATCCTCTAAAAATTCTTTGTCAAAACTGTTTCCTAAAAATTTGTAATGAGTATTATCAAAGCTGTATTTTTTTCTAAATGCATTCTTATGAAAATACAGTTTAAAATCAGAAGTAACAGTTTCTACAAAACGTCTAAATCCACCTGTATGATCATAATGTCCGTGACTTAAGACTACCATATCTATATCTTTTAAGTCTTTACCAAGAGTAGATGCATTTTTAATAAAATCACCACTTTGACCAGTATCAAACAGTATTTTCTTATTATTCACTTCAATCAAAAAGGAAATACCATGTTCGTTCAATAAGCCTAGATGCTCTCCTTTAGAATTTTCTATAAGAGTTGTTATAGTTAATTTCATTGACATCCTCCTTTCTATTAAGATAAGCAGTTGCATAATATCAACAAATTCATTCATTTAATAAAGATGTTATTATGCGTTTTTACTACTTTTTTATATTATTGATTACAATTATAATTATAATTTATCTAAAATTAATATTCATTATGTATAAAAACAATAAATAGTGACATAATGTCTATTTTTTTGTGTTTTTTAATAATACGAAAAATTATTTGCGGTTCATGTATTATTATACAACACATATAGCTATTTATGTTAGATAATAATTATTTTTTTATTTTAAGGATTATTAATTACTAAGTTAGACAATAATAAGTGATATAACTATTTATATATTTTCAAAGGCAGGTTGCTATATATGAAAAAAATTATTATAACAGGTAATGATAAGTTAAGTAACTTAATATTCATTTTTGAAGATATCATGAAAAAAGTTAACGTGAAATATGAGATAGAAGAAGAGAGTCATTTGGTGACTATTAATGTATTTGATAATGGTGAAACAACCTATTATGCTATTGCCAATGTGGATCATGAATTGAAAGATATCAACCTTGATATCCCTCTATGCAGATTTATTACTCTTGGATTTAATAAGAAATCTAGCGTTACTATATCAAGTTTAGGTGGTGATTTGGATACAAGTAAAACTCTGATCTACTGTATTCAAAGAGAGATAGACGAAGATGATACGATAATTGAGCCACAAGAATTTCCAGTATTCATTAAATCGTCTTGGGGACACGATATATATAATATAATGTCTGCTGTAACAGCTGTCATGTTAATAGATAGGAGTATCAGTGATAAATTAAATTCCATGTAAGAAGAATTAAAAATCTGCTTCTAAAAATCAATCATTTTGAATAAAGATAAATATAGATAAACATTAAACATATGAATATATATTGAATGAGAATTTTTCTAAGGAGAAGGGTTAGCGTTTAATATAATGGAAGGGAGATAAGTATCATGGAAGATAATGTTATCAGAAACAATCAAGTCAATTTAATAGGGAAAATACATTCTACATTTGAATTCAGCCATGAAGTATATGGAGAGGGATTTTACAATTTTGATGTAGAAATATCAAGACTAAGTGATAACTCCGATATAATACCTATAATGGTATCCGAACGTCTTATTGACACAACTAGTGATTTGAGAGGTAAGATAGTAGATGTTCAAGGACAATTCCGTTCTTATAACAGACAAATTGAGGGTAAAAATAGATTAGTTTTAACAGTTTTCGCTAGAGAAATCTCTATTTTTGAAGAAGAAGAGATTAAGAGAAACCCTAATTACATATATTTAGATGGTTATATTTGTAAGCCTCCAATGTATAGAACAACTCCTTTTGGAAGAGAGATTACAGATATTTTATTAGCTGTCAATCGTCCTTATAACAAATCGGATTATATTCCATGTATCTGCTGGGGAAGAAATGCAAGATATGCAGAAAAATTCAATGTTGGTGATAGAATAAAAATATGGGGCAGAATACAGAGTAGGGAGTATCAAAAAAAATTAAGTGAGACTGAGTCCATAAGTAAGGTTGCATATGAGGTTTCAATTTCTAAGATAGAGGTGCATGAGGAAGAGATTAAGTGAGTTAGGGGAGTTATGTATAAATTAATGGTAGTATGTTAAACCATATGTAGTGATAATCACTCTGGTTACGTTTGTTGTTTTATCTGTTTTTAAGGTATACAACAAGTCGTAAAAATTGTGATTATCACTATATTTTTTATGTTTTTTACAGTTCTATCATTTAGAGTGAAGAATTAAACCAGATTTAAATATCGAGCGAATATAGTATAGGGGAATATGGAGCAGTGAGCCATGGACGGCGAATTCAGCCTTTTAAACACGGACGTTTAACAGGCTGACGAAATATTCCCCTATATTATATTTGCGACTGTACTCCTAATAAAATCCAAACAATCTAGCTGTTTGAGCTACAATAAAACATATCACTATCCCTGTTATGGTAGGTATAATAAATGATGCAAAAGTCCATTTTTTACTTTTAGTTTCTTTATATATGGTTAATAATGTAGTTCCACATGGAAAGTGATTCAGTGAGAATAACATAGTACATATGGCAGTAAGCATGGTCCATCCATTATTAACCAATAAATCTTTTAGAGCTTGGAGACTATCAAGTTCTAGCATTGCACCAGTTGACATGTAACTCATAATAAGTATCGGTATAACAATTTCATTGGCCGGGAAGCCCAATATGAATGCCATTAGTATATATCCATCTAGACCAATCATATTGGCAAAAGGTTCTAGAAAATTAGCACAGTGGGATAGAATACTTATATCTCCAACAGTGATATTCTGTAAAATCCATATGATTACACCAGCGGGTGCAGCTACAACTATAGCTCTACCTAATACAAATAATGTTCTATCGATCAATGATCTAATCAATATCTTACCAATCTGTGGTTTTCTGTAAGGCGGTAATTCTAATGTAAAGGATGAGGGGATTCCCTTAAGTATAGTTTTTGACAGCAATTTTGATATTCCAAAAGTTAAAAATACAGCTAAAACGATGGTAAGTAGAATTACTAAAGTGCCAATTACAGATGAAAATTTACCGCTAATTCCAGCAATGAAGATTGTGGCTAGTGCGATAAGTGTTGGAAAGCGTCCATTACAAGGTACAAAATTATTAGTTATTATTGCAATAAGACGCTCACGAGGAGAATCTATTATCCTACAGGCAGTTATACCAGCTGCATTACATCCGAATCCCATGCACATGGATAAACTAAAACTGTAATATAAAATTTATACAAAACTCCAATGAATTTGTATGCATTCATCATCTATCTCAATATAATCAATTAGGTTGCTAACAACCATTCTTTGCTGAGATAAATCACCATTTTCTAATATTATGGCTGCTCTTGATAATATTCCTTTTGCTTCTGCTATAGAAAGCTTTGTTTGTTTTTTATCTACAAGTTGGTCTGAAATAGTATCTTTTTCTTTTTTCAATTTTACTATTCTGTGAGATATTTGTTCTATAGGGATATCACCAACTTGATATAAGTCCATCATTCTAACGATTTGTTTATCTATTTCATCTATACGCTTCTTCATTTTTTTTGTATTATCAACTGGTACAATTTCTTTGTTAGATATTATTTTATTGAAGTATTCTTTATTCAGTGCAGCTTCTAGTATTTCATCTTTTATAATCTTATCTAAAGCTTGTATATTCCATTTTTTATTTTTACAATTAGGATCTATAATTTTTCGCTTATCGGTTTTTCCTCTGGAATAACAAACATAGTTTCCATGATTACCACAAAATCTTGCACCACAATTTTTACAGTATATTAGACTAGTTAATAAATTATTAGCTTTAAATGGGTTTTTCTGAAAAATAGTCTTAGAATCTTCTCTTTTTGTGCTAGTTAATATTTTTTGAACGTCATTAAAAATATCAGTTGATATTATTGGCTTATGTTTCCCAGCATATGCTTTACCTTTAAACTTCACTTTACCTATATATACTTTGTTTTTTAATATATTTAAGACTAGTGTATGACTGCTCCAGTTTCCATATTTGTTAGTATAATGTTCACTCATGTATTTTCGTATAGCATTGATGCTCTGACCATCTAAAAAACGCTTGAAAACTTCTTTGACTTGTAATGCTTCGTATTCATTTACTACAAGTTCACCATCTATATAGTCATAGCCTGTTGGGGCTGTTGGTCCACCATGATAATATCCGTTTTTAGCTCTACCAATACGTCCCATGGTAAAACGTTCTGTGATCTGATCTTTTTCTAACTGAGCAAATACAGATAATATACCAATCATAGCCTTGCCAAAGGGAGTAGAGGTATCAAAGTTTTCACTCATTGACACAAAATCAACATCGTTTGATAGAAATTCATCTTCAATTAATGTTAGAGTATCTTTTTGTGATCTACTTAATCTATCTAATTTATATACTATAATCATATCAATATGCTTATCCTTAATATCTTTTAACATCTGTTGAAGTCCAGGACGGTTCATATTTCCACCTGAATAGCCTCCATCAGTATAGAACTTGACAATACTTAAATCTTTGGCTTTACAAAAAGCTTTTAAACGGTCTGTCTGTTCATCTATACTATAATTTTCAAGCTGATTTTCTGTACTTACTCTAACGTAACAAGCTACTCTTTTTTCTAGGTTCGCTGACATAGAGCACCTCCTTTTCTTCAATCAAGATTTATATTATGTTAATACCAATTTTAATTATTATAGTCTTTCTATTACTCCAAATGGTTCAAAATATATAATGTACTTGTCAATATTAAATAATATTCCGAATTTCCTTTTATAGTACTCAATAGCTTCATCCAGAAATTCTTCAGTCACATCTAAGTATTCAGCTAACTCATATTTATTACGCACTCCACTTTTATATGCATTTATTATATCGACTAACCCTATCAATTCTTCGAAAGCCCATGCTCTTGCTTTGTTTTCTTGCTTTATGTTGCTAATATTAGATTGATCTAAAATATCCCCTGTACTTGTATAATAGTGCCCTATTTCTTCAGCTAAGATGCATTTCTTTCCAACTGTAGTAGCTATTTTCTTATCAATAATGATTGTATTATCATAATATAGACCTTTAAGATTTTTAATTGGTATATCTGTTTCAATAAGTTCTATATTTTCCTCTTCAATATATTGTAAAAGTTTTGTCATTTGTATTAACCCCTTTAAGTTATTAAATATGGGTTTATTTTCTTTGTGACTTTATAAACTTTATGTATTTAATAACTTTTTCTTGTTCTTCTTTAGTTAAATCTGCTGTAGCATCAGTTGCTATTGTTTTAGTTGTATCTAACTTAGTGTTACTAGAATCTTCCCAACCCATAATGTAAGAAGGGGTTACACCTAAAACATCAGCTATTGTTTTAATTTTTGATTGAGGTAAATCACGACCACTTTTTTCAATTTTGTTTATTGATGAACGTGATTTATAACCTAATTTAAAAGCTAACTCCTCTTGTGACATGTTAAGATCTTTTCTTCTTTTTTTTATTCTTTCACCTATTTCCATTTAAGAATCTCCTTATATTATAAAAGTTTTGTCATTTGTATTAACCCCCTTTAAGTTTTAAATATGGGTTTATTTTCTTTGTGACTTTATAAACTTTATGTATTCAATAACTTTTTCTTGTTCTTCTTTAGTTAAATCTTCAGTAGCATGAGTAGCAATAGTATTAATTTCATTCTGCTTTGATGTTTCGTTATTTATATTTTCTTCCCAATCCATTAGGTATCCAGGTGAACAATCAAGAGCCGAAGCTAATAATGTAATTTTATCTTTTCTAACATTTTTTATTTCTCCACTCTCATATCTCTGTATTGTAGGAGTACTAACTCCAATTTTTTTAGCTAATTCTTGCATAGTCATATTTAATGCTGTACGTCTTTTTTTGATTTTATCTTTAAATTCCATTTGATGTTTTTGCTCACATATATTAACTGTGGAATGAGCTGCAATAGTTTTAGGTTTTTTATTAACGACATCTTTTTCCCAACCCATTATATATGCAGGTGAAACGCATAAAGCTTTAGCTAATATCTCTAATTTGTCTAATGGGATATTACCAATAGTTCCAGTTTCATAGCGTTGTAATGTAGATTTACTAAGTCCTGTTTTTTTGGCTAAATCCTGATAGGATAAACTAAGTTTAATTCTTCTATTTTTTATCCTTTTAATAATGTCTTTTTGAATTAATTCTTGTGTAACATAAGCTGGTACTATATGAATAGGTGATTCCCAACCCATTAATTTGTTTGGAGTAGTGTCTAGCAATGTACATAATAACTCTATTTTATCAACATCAGGTTTATTATTTCCACGTTCCCAATTAGAGATTACATTTTTAGATTTACCAATAGCTTTTGCAAGTTCTAATTGGCTCATTTTCTTTTTAGTTCTAGCAATTTTGATATTTTTACTCAATTCATTCATATTTATACCTCAGCTTATAATTAAAATTCCCGATAGTTGTACTATATTTATACTGGTAGTTATTTAGCTGTTTGTTGTTTGTAATATATAAAGCTTATTATTATTAATAATAAATTTATTTTCTTTGGGATTTAAGAAACTTAATATATTCAATAACTTTTTCTTGTTCTTCTTCTGTTAGATCTTTTGTTGCATGAGCTGCTAGTGTATTAGGTTTGTCAGTTTTTATGTGTTTAGGAACATCATAACCCATAAGCCATGCAGGATTTAAATTATATTTTAATGATAGTATTTCAATAGTTGTAATTTTAGGAACCATTTCACCGATAGTATATCTAGATATTGTTGCAGCACTTAGATGTAATGAATCACCCAAAGTATAAGTCGTTTCATTATTTTCTTCCATTATTTCTTTTAAACGTTGAGAAAATATTGTTTTATTTATTTGTTTTTTTGTGATTTCACTTGCAAATCCTGTATCATCTGTCCATCCCATTAGGTAAGAAGGAGTTGTTTGCAGCGCTTCTGCAAAATCTTTAATTTTTGACTGTGGAATATCATTTGCACCTGATTCAATTTTAGCTATGGTAGAACGAGATTTATAGCCCATTTTAGTTGCTAGTTCTTCTTGAGTCATTTTTAATTCTTCACGTCGATTTTTTATCCTCTCATATAATCCCATAATTTTACCTCTTTCTAAACTTTTGTTTATATAAAACAATCTAGCATATTGTAGATTAAAAGTCAACAAAAAATTAAAAACATAAAAAAATGTTGACAATTAATCACTAAGCATGTTAATATGTAAATGTGATTTTGAATCAACAAAATACAAGAGGGGTGAGTTAAATGACAAATACTATTGAGTTAGAAATTGCTATTAAAAGAAGTGGATTAACTAAAAGAGAAATAGCAAAACAACTAGGACTTTCAGAAATGGGTTTATATAAGAAGATTAAAAATATAACAGAGTTTAAAGCTAGTGAAATATTTTTATTATCAAAAATACTTGCTATTAATGATAAAGAAAAAATTTTTTTCTCAGAAAAAGTGATTTAAAATCATCAAAATAATGTTAAGCATAGTAGTAATAGGACAAAAATTACCTAACATAAATTATAAAGTAAAAGAAATGTTAATTAAATATTTATTGGAGGTGAGAAGATGGAGAAAGAGCTTAACGGTCAAAAGTATAAAGTAATACACATACTTAGAGATGGTACCGTTTTGGATTCTATTAAAGGGCATATGATAGGGGTTAACGAAAAGACAGAAACATTTTACAGGATGTTAGCAAACTTGGATGATGAAGAATTAGATAGATTAGAAAGATTAGGTAAAGAAAGGGTGAAAAATGAATCATTACAAAGTGTTCCAGAGTAAATTATTAAAATGGGAGGATGAATTAAATTTTCTAAAATACTAATCATTCGCCTCCTATTGTTAGCCTTTAACATGACTGGTACAAGCGATAAAAGAAAGGAGATAAACGATGTTTTTAAACGAAATGCATCAAATAAGGTTTAACCAATTACTAAGAAAAGACCAAACATATACAGGAGATACAGAAAGAAAAGCAGTATTTTTCATAATTGCTGGTAATAATGATCTATTTCTTAAGTCTGATTTTATTTATGACTTTGAAGAAAGAGTCATTTTACCTGAGAACTTAGCTAATGGAAAAGTTGACTTTTCACAAACTTCTAAGAATCTAATACGATTAGCATTCAATCTGTACAACTCATACGAAGGTGTATCTGTTATTGACACATTTTGCGGACTAGATGAAACCAACTTCGCACTTGCTCTTAATGCTATCAAAATGAGGTTCTATCAATATCAGTACCAGTAGGAGGAGATAACAATGATAAATATTAAGTTTTGCGAATACCGACATACTGTTACCAAAGAATTAGGATACATAGCACAATACAATGGACAAGTAGTTGCTGTTATAAATGGTACTAAGAAAATTACTAGAAATATGAGTAAGGCAAGACAGTTCATGGAGAAAAAAGGGTATGTCAAGAAAGCTGGTGCTGATGATGAACAAGCAGGATAAATCTTGTTCTAACTGTGCCAATAATACATCAGATGATAAATGCAAGGCACTTAATAGAAAAATAGAGGATAGCTGCTTTGCATGGGCTGATGAAAAGATTCTTAAGAAGAGACTTGAAGATATTCTTGATTATGGTAAGCATAATGCATCACATTATGAAGTAGACCTCAGGAATAAAGATTCCAAGTACTATAAAGCCAAAAAGGAACTAGAACAGCTTGAACTTAAATTAAAACAGAAAAAAAGCACGTCTTTAATGACGTACTAAATAATTTAACCAAGTTTATTATAATCCATTATTTATAATAAATCAACCAAATAATGAAAGGGTGTGAAAATATGGATAACATAGACTACTTTAATATTTCCAAGATGGCTCATGGTGCTCTTATAGAGCAGTTTGATGCAGAATTTGAGAAAGTGCTAGAAAACATCAGTGACCCAAATACATCTGATAAAGCAGCTAGAACTATACAGATTACTTTTAAGATAAAGCCTAATAAAAAGAGAAATTCTGCATCTATTGATTTTCAAACCAAATCAAAACTGGCTCCTGCAGATCCTCTTACAACAGAAATATTTATAGGTAAGGATTCTAATGGAAGATTAGTAGCAGAAGAATACACTGGTGGAATACCAGGTCAAATGTCAATTGAGGATATTGAAACTGAAACTGACAATGACAAAGTTACAATGTTGAATAAAAATGTTAAATAACAAATGAATCGGAGGAAAGATGAAATGATTAAACAAGCATTAGAATATTTAGTAGGTTTAGGAAAGACAGAGATTAAGGAAATAGATGGATTCAAGTATGCAACCAACAGTTGTACAAAATTAACTGATCCAGTAGTTAAAGAAAGTTTTCAACTGACAACTCTAACTGGTGTCATTGATTATGTGAAAAGTCAAATTGATGGGCATATTGTTGGAGAAGATTTAACCATACATATTAAGTCACCAAGTACTGTAAGGGTATACTCTAAGCTTAATAAAGACAGAAATAGAGAACAGCTGGTAGAAGCTAAGGCAATATTACCTCGTGTTGAGTTTAACAGTTTTTTGGATACAGAGGATTTCAATATCATGTTACAAAGTTGTTTTGAACCTAATACTGATATGCAGACCATGTTGAAAATCGTTGGTAACATAAAAGAAGAAACGGTTCAGAATACTGGTGATGATGGAGTGACACAAACAGTTACAGCAAGGACAGGCATTGCAAGAGTAGCAGACGTAGAATTACCTAATCCAGTGGAACTTGCACCTTTTAGAACATTCCCTGAACTACAACAACCTTATAGCAAATTTGTATTCAGAATGAGAACAGGTCCAGCAGCTGCATTATTTGAAGCAGGAGGAACAGGTTGGAGAGTCAATGCAATGGAAGCTATAAAAGAATACTTGAATGAAGCATTAGAAGATACCAAAGTGAAAATCATACTTTAAATATAAGAGGGCTATCATGCCCTCTATGATGACGTATTAAATAATTTAACTACTACTATATAAAAAAGATATATCTACTGAAAGTATATATGAATATGATATAACAATTTGAAACTATATGATATTCATATATGAAACAGTGAAAAGTATATATGATATTCATATTTATATTTAAACCTATATGAATATCATATACATACTATCAAAACTATATATGAATATCATATAAAAAACTTGATATATATTATATTCATATACTTAGGAGGAATAATTGGATGAAATATATTATATCAGTTGATGCTGGTAAAAGTGCTACCAAGGCATTAGGAAGAAAATTAATTGATTCAACAGATAGAGAAGTATTTTTCTTAACTAAATCCTATGATCTAGCAGATGGAGATATTGATGTTGAAGGTAACTCCTATAAAGTTAGTTATCAGGGTAAAAACTATATAATCGGTGAACAAGGAGAACACTACGATACTGATACAACAAAGACATCCTTAACACATCAATTAGCAATATACACAGCTATATGTAAAATTGCTGGAAGAGACACAACACCTTATGTAACATTAACGGTTGGTTGTCCTACTGCAATATTTAAAAACGTCAAACTCAAAGAGGAATTTAGAGAGTTTATTGCTCCTGAAACACCAGTTGAAATTGAAGTTAATGGAACAGATTATAAAATAACTTTTGAAAGAGTGATAATAAAACATGAAGGTAGTGGAATCACCTACCTTGAACCAGCAGTATTCAGAAATAACAGGGTAGTTGTTATTGACATAGGCAGACGTAACATGAATGTTGGTGTATACGATAATCTAGTACCAATACCAAGTACACTATTTTCTAATAACTACGGAGGTATTTTCCTAGAAACTATGGTAAGGGAAGAACTTAGTACATATTTTGGTGATGACTATGATCTGAAAACAGCAGCTAAAGCCATAGAGAATGGTGGAATAATCATTAATGGTAAACTGCAGGAAGAAAGTGCTGTAATTGTATGCAGTACCATAAACCGTTATATAAAAAATAACGTACTTACCAGTATCAAAGAAAAGAACATTAATCTCTCTATCATGCCAGTAATATGTGTTGGTGGTACAAGTAAGATAATATACGATTACTTCAAGAAGTCAGTTCCACATGTCCAATTACCTCAAACGGATGCTCAATGGGCTAATGCGAAAGGTTTCCAGATTGTTGGACTAGTAAAGGCTGGGGTTCTATGAGTAGACAAAAATTACTTAGCTTCAACAAGGAAAATCAGGACGTATTGGACATGATTAACAGTAAATCTAATGCTTCACAATATATTTGTGAAGCCATTAGGTTTTATGAAAGGAATAAGGACTTCATGAAAGACATGAGCAGAATTGAAGAGAAGATAGATGAAATTAATAATAAACTTGATAATGGTGATGTGAAGATGGATTGTGAAGTTATAGTACCGCCTATAAAACAATCCATAGAGATTGATTCAGACATAAGAAATTCAATACTAGGTGAGGATGATTAGAAGGGGGATAGATCATGGAAAGAGACTTTAAAGGCATATGGATACCAAAAGAAATATGGTTATCACAAAGCCTTACAACACAAGAAAAACTATTCTTAGTTGAAATTGATTCACTGGATAACAATGGAGGGTGTTATGCAATGAATGAACACTTCTCAAACTTTTTCAAGCTATCCAAGAATAGATGTTCAGAAGTGATTAAATCACTAGAGACTAAGGGTTTCATCAAGATAAATTATATCAAAGAGGGTAAGCAGATTATCAAGAGAGTCATAAATGTAATAAATAAGCAGAGATTACTTTCTGAAGATAATGAAGACCCCCTTCGAGATACCGAAGACCCCCTTCGACATGTCGACAGACCCCCTTCGGAAAACTTGGTAGAGAGTAATACAGTATCTAATAATACAGTTAGTAATATATATAGTAAAACCAATGAGCCTAATAAATCATTATCAAACGAAAAAAAGAAGATACCATATCAACAAATAGTTGATAAATACAATGAGATATGTGTTTCTCTACCAAAGGTTCAAAAACTGACAGATAAGCGTAAGAAATTTATTAGAGTATTATATAATTCTAATTTTATTAATAAAGATATCGAACGGATATATCAAATATTTGAACTGGCTGAAAAGAGTGATTTCCTATCAGGAAGAAATGGAAAATGGCTTGCTTGCAATTTTGATTGGTTAATAAAGAGTGACAATCCAGTTAAGATACTAGAGGGTACATATGCTAACAGAGCAAAACCTCAGTCAAAACAAAAGAAAAAGCCTGTCAGTGGTTTTATTAACTATGAGCAGACAGATGGTAAGCAGTACGAGATATTCCAAAAGAAGTTAGACTTAAAGGATTTGTTGGAATTAGGGAAAATAACTCCAGCTGAGTATCTTAAGAAGATACAAGAACTTGAATCTCAAGAGGAGTAGATTTGAACTAAAACTAAGTTTTGTAGAGGTAGGTGGAATATGTTAGAGATTAATAAAATTTACAATATGGATTGTAGAAAGGGTTTAAAACTCATAGATGATAATTCAATAGATTGCTGTATAACTTCACCACCATACTGGGGATTAAGAGATTATGGTGTTGATGGTCAAATAGGATTAGAAGATACCTTGCAAAAATACATAGAAAATATGGTCCAAGTATTTAGAGAAATAAAAAGAGTTCTAAAGAAAGATGGTACAGTTTGGCTTAATCTAGGTGATAGCTATGTTGGTACTGGTGGAGATAGAAAAAAGGCAGTATTAAATCCAGTATTCTATCAACAGCAGCAGCATAACCCCAAAGGTGGTAGGTATGAGAAAATTCAAGAATTAAAGAAGATAAACCTAAAACCTAAAGACTTAATAGGTATACCATGGAGAATTGCTTTTGCACTCCAGGATGATGGATGGTATTTAAGATCTGATATCATATGGAGTAAATCAAATTGCATGCCTGAAAGTGCAAAGGATAGACCAACCAAAGCACATGAGTATATATTTCTTTTATCGAAGTCAAGAAAGTACTATTATGACTATCAATCAATTATGGAACCTATAGCCGCATCTACAATTCAAAGATTATCACAAGACATTGAAAATCAAAAAGGCAGTGACAGAGCTAATGGTGGAAGTAAAAGAAATGGAGCGATGAAAGCTGTAATAGGAAAAGGAAATTCAAAAACATTTAGAGGTGGCGGCAGCTATACTAAGGGACAATCATTTAATAATTCCTCTACTTCAGAAAGAGAAAGCCATGGTAATGCAGTAAATGAAAATGGTGTGCGCAACAAAAGAACTGTATGGACCGTATCAACTAGCCAGTTTAAACAAGCACATTTCGCAACTTTCCCTGAAAAGCTAATTGAACCATGTGTATTCGCTGGATGTCCTAAAAACGGAATAGTATTAGACCCGTTCATGGGATCCGGAACAACTGCGTTAGTTGCATGGGAAAACAATCGTAATTACATAGGATTTGAATTGAATAATGACTATAAAGACATATCACAAAAACGATTAGGAACAGCAATATGTCAATATAAATTGGAAATATAGACTAAATATTAGTTTAGAATACTATATATAGATAATATTATTGCAAGCAAAATTAAGCATATATTAATTACCTTATAAATTTTATTGCATTTTCTATTGGGGTAGATATAAAAGTAATCCATAAAAGAGATAAAAGTAAGCAACCTAATAGAAAATGGATAGGTACTCATAGAAAGAAGTGTTATGTATATCAGTATTAAAATTAATTCAATCTTGTGTGTCTTCATAAAAATAAGCAATGAAACTCCTCCTAATAACTTAAATATTATAACATAGCTTATTTGAAGATTAAAGATATGATTTAGTGAAGGGAGAAAAAAGATGAATAAATTTGTAGAAGGTAAGGAAGTTGTAACTAATGGTGCTTATGGAAGAATCAAAAAAGGTTGCAGAAATATGGAGATTGTACATGGCGAAGTAACACTACAACGTAATATTTCAGATGAAGGAGATACCATTTTGTTTTTATAAGTAAACCAGAAAACCATAAAGATAACATAAATCTTATGCCGGTTTATGTTGTACCCACTAAAGCGTTAAGGGATGTTTTAAGTTAAAGGCAAATAATTAATTTTGTGAAGGGAGAAAGAAATGGAAGAATATAACGAACCAAAAGAAAAATGTAAAAGTTGTATACATTGTCTATGTGAAGGAAATGGAGATCAAGAATACGATGGAAGTTGGAGTAATATTTATTATGAATATTATTGCAGCTATGGATACTATAAGAAATATGAAAAAGGTGGCATTGACTGTAAACGATATGAAAAATTGAGCGTATAATCGGAAATATTGTGTTTAGAGAAGGGCTAAAGAGAAACATATAAGAAAAATCTTGAATGACTGCTAGAGGGAATAATCCTCTAGCGATGTATATATTATTGTTTGATTGTATCCTTTTCAGCTTTTAACTTCTCTTTGTCTGAAAGTACTTTAAGGATACTCAATAAAGCAGCAAATCCACAGAAAATAGCTAGTGATATGTTTGAAGACACAAAGTAATAAATACAACCAATGAAGTTAGCTATACTAACTAGTATAAAAAATATTGTGATAAGGTTCATTAAAATCACCTCCAATAAGATATTATATCACATTGTTTAGGTATGCAAATATAGGCACAAAGGCTTGGTTTAGTAAAGGGATACCTTACTTGATTAAAATAAATACAGGTATTCTAAATGTCATAATAATTAATAAAGCATAGAGGAACATAACCATGTATATAAGAATATTATATTATATTAAAGTTTTAAAGGGGATTAAGAATAATGGTTCGTACTACAGTTTGGGCACCACCTTCTTTAGCTGGCTTTGGAGCTTGGGGACCATGGGCATCTTTGCTTTCATACATAGGTACTGGGTGTTATCGAATTTCATATAGTGAAATAGGAGATGCTTTGGCTAAAGGAAGAGTTCGTTATACAGATTATCATACAAGAAAAACAGTTATCAAGGAGTTTTTAGAAAGTATAGATATTCATACTGCTGATGTTTATGGGATAATTAAAGTTAGCTTTATTTCATTTACTACTGGGGTTAGTGTTGAGGTAATTCTTCAAGCAATTGATTGTGAGCATATACAAAAACCAATAATTCCTGAAGAAGAGAAGTGTAGTGTGGTTCGTGAAGGAACACGAGAAGCCATTACCTATTGTGTCAACATAGGATTAAGTGATAAAGGTATACCTATTAATACTAAGGTTACAAGATTAAACCCTCTTGTAAAGCCTATATGGAAATCAATAAAGATAAAATTACTTTCTATTAATGTATGGTATAGTAAAACAGGTAAAAGATTGATAATAAAGGCACGGGTAAAAATCGAATTAGAGAGATATAGATCTGAATATAAAGAAATGCCTAATAATAAAGTAGAAATAACGGTACGACCCGAAGTATCGGAATGGTCTCTTTTTGAAGATCCCATTTTGGTGAACTTGGAGAATGTTGATCTACCTCTTAAACATGGAAGTAAGAAGTATAACATAAATAGTTTACTTACTTACAATGGAATGGAGATAGATAAAAAAACATCATTTACAGTAAATAAAAACTGGTAACAAAGTGTATGTTGAAGTGCAAAATTTAAAAATATATAACTACCTTAAAGGACTATTTAACAAAGGAAGAAGGCGATAATGTGAACATAATAGATGAATACAGAAGGATAACAGAACGTATAGCTGTACAGGAAAGTCAATTAATAACAGCAAAAAGGGATTTACAAAAGAATATGAAAATATATATTCCCTTAGAAGTAAAAGGTATTGACTATAGCCAAGATAAAATACAAACTTCTCTTTATCAACAAGATATATTTACTACAGCTAATAATATCAAAATATTGACTGGTTTTATAAAAGAATTAGAAGAGGAACTAGAAGAATTATATGGTCAAAGAAAAGGGTTAGAAAAAACAATTAATAGCTTAGCTGATATTAAAAAACAATACATAATGTATAAAATAAAAAATCCAAGAATGCCTAACTGGAAAATTGCAAATAAGATTCATATTTCTTTAAGTTCATTAGAGAAATATATAAAAAAAATAAAGGAAGAAACAGCAATATAAAATTTACGGTATTTTACGGTATTACACATGTTAATATGCTAGTAGTAAGATTTATATACTTTTAAGAAGCCTTGTTATACTACAGGGCTTTTTTCATGCCCAAATGAAGGAGGTGGAATATGAAGTGTCAAAAAAGAAGCCAGCAAAACCTATACCAGAAGAATCATATGATCGGTTCAAGTATAGGCTGGAAGAGAAGAGCAGCAAGTTCAAGGAAAGAAACATAACTCTATTTTTACTAGGAGTAGCTACAGGATATCGAATGCAAGATTTAGTCTGCTTAACAGTTGGCGATATCAGGGTAAGCTTAGAAAATGGTTTCTTTGAAATTCAAGAAAGTAAGCAGATTAAGGCATGGAGGACACATAAATTCAAACATCCTAATTCTACACAAAAAGAACCAAAGCCAAGAAAACATGAAATTGTTCCTTCTTTGGAAGTAATACTTAAGAAATTTGTTCAAGGTAGAAAAGCTTCAGAGTATGCATTCATCAGCAACAAAGGAAAAGGAAGTCAATATATTGGTGAAGATAGTTTTTCTGACATACTCAAAGAGGTTGCAAATGAACCAGATATCAACTTAAAGCAGATTACAGGTCATAGCCTTAGAAAAACATATGCTCGAAGAATATATGATGCTACAGGTTCATTGGAACACGTACGCATAGCATTAGGGCATAAAAGCATTGAAGTAACTAAGATATATTTAGGGCTTGAAGATGAAGCAAAAGAAAGTGCTGCTAAAATTGCTGGCAGTAGATTATAAATTTTACATTGGAATCCGTAAAAATGTCGAGGTTACTTATTTATGATAAGATGGAAAAATAACTTCTATATAATGCAACTTAAAAATATAATCCGTAATCCTATATGTTATTACTGATTTGCAGTTTAGTATAAAAAACGACCATGAAGCCAGTAATAATGGAGGGTTGAGCCATATTTTTATAGTTTATTTATTAATCATGAGATAAAAAGAGTTTTGTGCATTATTTTTTTTATCTCAAAAAAGTAATATTATTACTATTTGTTATTATTAGTTACTGTTCATAAAAAAATGGAATTTCAAATAAAACAACTCAACTAAATATATTTTGTCAATTATATATATAAGAATTACTAAGGTTTTGAGTACAGTATAAAAAGTACAGTTAAAACTTAAGGGGGGATAAAGTGGCAAAAGAAAAGAACCCTAATAGGTTAGCAGCATTTAAAATTTATAAAGAACATCATGGGAAGATAACCATAAAACAAATTGCTAATATACTTAATGAGAAGCCTAGAAATATTACATACTGGAAAAAGATAGACCAATGGAATGTAAAGTATAATCCAAAAGGTGGAGCACCACTAGGTAATCAGAACGCATTAGGTAATTTGGGTGGAGCACCTATACGTAATCAAAATGCTAGGACAGATGGATGGTACTCCAAATATTATCCAACAAAAACTAAGAGTATTGTCCAGGAATTAGAAGATGCTAATGCTGATCCAATAGAAATTATATGGGCACAGATAATTACTTTATGGGCAGCTATCATTAGATCACAAAAAGTAATGTTTGTTAATGATAAAGATGATATGACAAAAGAGTTAAAGAAAACAACTTGTAGTGACAAAATGAATAGTAAGGAATATGAAATACAATTCGCCTGGGATAAACAAGCGAACTTCTTAAATGCTCAAAGCAGAGCTATGACAACATTATCTGGTATGATTAAAAAATATGATGACATGCTTCATGCTAATTGGGAAATGACAACAGAAGAGCAACGATTAAGGGTTGATAAACTTAGAGTACAGATTACTAATCCAGAGTTGCAGCATAGAAAAGAAGTTAGTAAACAAAAGCTAAGAATGGAACAGGAAGTGCTAGATTTAAGAAAGAATTAGAGTTAAAGGAATGGTAACATGTGGAGTACATTAAAGAGCTTCTATGATTCTAAAGAGTGGAAGAAATTCAGAAAGATGATTATATTGCAACGTGGTCCTGTATGTGAAGATTGTGGAAAGATTATTACAGAGCATAAACAAATAGAGGTACATCATGAAGAAATCTTAACACTTAACAATGTCAATGATGCCATGGTATCTCTTAATTCAGATAAAGTTAAGGTGTTATGTAATGGCTGTCACAATAAAAGACATGATAGATTCCAAGGTGGACATAAGAAGAAAGACAAGAATGTTTACATTGTCTATGGACCACCATGTTCAGGTAAAACAACTTATGTACTTGAACATAAATCAGATAATGACATAGTAGTTGATATGGATAGACTATATGAAGCTGTCACTTTATTACCAAGATATGATAAACCTGATAAGTTATTATTTAATATCATCAGTGTTCAAAAGGCTTTGATAGATAATATAAAAACTAGATATGGTAAATGGAATAATGCCTGGGTAATAGGTGGTTATGCAGATAAGTACAAGAGAGACAGACTGGTAAAGGAACTAGGTGCAGAACTTATTTTAATTGATACAGACAAAGATGAATGTCTAAATAGATTAAAGACTAGTATTGATGGTAGAAGCATAAAGGAATATTCATCATACATAGATAAATGGTTTAGGAGTTATAAAGAATAATGAAGAGGTTGTGAGGATGGATAACAAAAAAGATTATTGATCCCCCCCATGAATAGTAATAGGGCAACACCGAAAGACCGTAGGGGGGAAGGTATTTCTCACAGCAACCAAAAAATTTGAAAATCGGTGGAGGTTTTTAGAAAAGTGGAAAAATCACAAGTATATAAAAAGGAGTATGAGAAATTATCCAACATCTTTAAAGATGTAGAAGATAATCAAAGAGAACTGGTGCAGGGTCTTATAGAAGATGCTGCTTTTTTATATGCTGAGAATCATGGGTTGAAAGAGATCATGAAAGAAACTGGTATGGTGAAAGTGCATCCTACCAATAAAAGCTTACAGAAAACATTTGAATCAAGTAAGCAATTCCTTAAAAATGTAAATTGTTATTCTGTAGTTATAAAAGTACTAAATAGTATCTTGAATAGAAATGCTATTGAGGATGATGATGCTTTTGACAAGTGGATAAAAGAAAAGCAGCAAGTGAAGTGATGAAATGGCAAATATAAATTTAAGTCTTAACACCATTGATGATGAACATTCATATTTACTTGAATACTACAATAAAGCCATAAAAGGTTTTGAATCCTTGAATTATGCACCTGTAGATATTAAGAACCTGATAAAAAAGGGTGAAATAGTAATTATAGGTAGGGAGCTGATGACCTGCCTTGAAAACTTAATAAATGACTTGGATAATCCTGATTACTACTATGATATTTCAGTTTCAGAACTAAGGACAGAGTTTATAGAAACATTCTGTAAACATACAAAGTCACCATTCTATGGGAAACCATTCATATTAGAATTATGGGAAAAGGCTTTAATAGAAGTCATATATTCATTCAGATGGTCTGACACAAAGTTGAGACGTTTCAAGAAAGTGATACTTCTCATTGGAAGAAAGAATGGAAAGTCAGCAATATGTGGAGCATTAAGTATGGCTGAATTCATGTGTGGTAATGGTGGTTCTGATTTGATATGTTCATCAAACGATGATAACCAGGCAAGTATCATCTATGATGAGATTAACACCATGAGGGAGATATTTGATCCTAAAGAGAAAAGGACCCATAAAAATCAGAAGGGTATGTTCAACCTGATTAACAGGTCCAGTATTAAAAAACTATCTGACAGGACTAGGAACAAAGAAGGAAGAAATATTGATTTTGCTATATTAGATGAAAGTCATGAGATGAAAGATAATATCATAGCCAAATCAATAGAGCAATCTCAATCAACAAAAGATGAACCATTATTTATTAATATAACCACAGAAGGATTCATTAATGACGGATACCTTGATGAAGAACTGAAATACGGAAGAGAAGTATTAAATGGTGAAAGAGAAGATCCTGATATCTTAGTTTGGTTATATACTCAGGATTCAGAAGAAGAAATATTTCAAGATGAAATAAGTTGGTATAAAGCAAATCCTAATCTTGGTGTATGTAAAAAAGAAGCTTACCTGGTATCACAAATAAGAAGTGCACAAGCTAAAAGATCAGATAGAGTCTTTGTACTAGCAAAAGACTTCAATGTTAAACAGACCAGTGCTGCCAAGTGGCTTGAAGAAGCAGACATAAGTAATGATGCAACATTTGACTATGAAGAGTTTAGAGGTTGCTTTGGTTTCAGCGGTACTGACTTATCAGAAACAACAGACTTAACAAGTTCCAAGGTCCTGATAATGAAACCTAACAGCAACAAGAAATACATAATATCAAAATACTTCATTCCTGAATCAAAATTAAATTCTAAAGAAGCACCTTATAAAGAATGGGTTGAAGCAGGATACATTACAAAAAGTGAAGGAAATGATATTGATTACTCCAAGATTACTCAGTGGCATGAAGAACTTTGGAAGAAATACAAGATAAGGATATTCAAAGCTGGATGTGATAAATGGAATGCTAAATACTGGCGTAAGGAAATGGATGAAAAGCTTGATATAGATGTTGAGAATGTACCAATGGACAAATACACATTATCTAATCCAATGAAGTCTGTAGAAGCTGATTTCAAAGACGGTCTAATAATATATAACAGTAATCCAGTTGATAGATGGTGCTTATTGAATACCTGTCTGAAAGTAGATAAAGAAGGATTGATATATCCCATAAAATCATCAGATGCTACACAAAGAATAGATGGTTCAGTAACATTGATAATCTTATATGTATTACTTAAAAGATATCGAACAGAATACATGAACATCATTTAGGAGGAGGTGAGGAAAGCTGGGACTAATTAATACACTAACAAAATTCAAGAACAAACGAAGGATAACAAGATACGCTAGATTCATGAATGGAAACGTGCCTATATTCTCACAGTTTGGAGAGAACATATATGCATCCGATATTGTACAAGATTGTATCAACTGCATTGCAACAGAGTGTAGTAAGCTGATGCCTAAACACATAAGAAATGATCCAAACGGTATGCAGGTAAGAGTAAATAGTGAACTTAACAGGTTATTCAAGTTTTCACCTAATGAACTAATGACAACAAAAGACTTCTTGGAAAAGATAGTTTGGCAGCTGTATTTAAATTACAACGTTTTCATATATCCTACGTATAAAGATGGAAAGTACACAGGATTTTATCCATTAGATCCTAAAGTGGTTACATTCAAGCAGGATGAAAGCAACAGGATGTTTGTAGAAATGAGATTCGCAAGTGGAGAGAATTACACACTTCCATATGAAAGCCTTATACACCTAAGACTAAGGTATTCAGTAAATGAAGTAATGGGTGGAGGTATGAATGGACAGCCTGACAATGAAGCCTTATTAAAGATACTACAAACTAATGATACCGTAATAGAAGGTTTGGATAAGGCAATAAAAACATCATTACAAATAAGAGGGGTGTATAAATATGGTTCTATGGTAGATGAGGAAAAGCTTATTCAAGAAAAGAATAAATTTGAAAAAAGAATATCTAGTGGAGAATCAGGAATATTACCCTTAGATGTAAAAGGTGAATACATACCATTACAAGTTGACCCTAAGATCATAGATAAAGATACCATGGGATTTTTGGAAATGAAAGTTCTTAAGTGGTTTGGAGTATCACTGCCTATCTTAACAGGAGATTTTACAGATGAACAATACCAGGCTTTTTATGAAAAAACTATTGAACCATTAGTAATCAGTTTGGGGCAGGCATTTTCAAAAACTATATTCAGTAAAGAAAAGCTGAACCATGGGAATGAAATAGTGTTCTATCCTCAAAAACTACTATTTACCAATGTTAAAAACAAAATAGCAGTTGCAGATATTCTAGGGAACAGAGGAGCATTGACAAACAATGCTTTATTAGAGTTATTTGGTTATCCTCCATACATAGGTGGGGATGAAAGATATATGAGCCTTAATTATGTTGATGTTAATATAGCTAATCAATATCAATTAAATAAAGCAAGAATGGAGGGAAAAGAAGATGGATAAAGAACAGATGCCTAAAAAGGACATAGAAGTCATAAGAAGTTTTGGCTTCCCAGACATCAGGGCAAGTGAAGAAGGAACTTACATAGACGGTCATGCAGCAGTATACAATCAAAGAACCAATATTGCCGACTGGTTCTATGAAGTCATTGAAAGAGGGGCATTTGATGATACTGATTTTGATGATGTACTCTTCAGTGCCAATCATGAATGGCATAAGATACCTTTAGCAAGAAGCAGGAAAGAAGAAGGAAACTCAACAATGCAGTTAAAGGTAGATGAAAAAGGCTTGTATGTAAAAGCCGACTTGGATGTAGATAACAACGTTGAAGCAAAAAGTTTATACAGTGCTGTAAAAAGAGGAGACATTAATGGAATGTCTTTTATTTTTTACGTTGAAGAAGAAAGATGGACTGATCTTGATAGTGATATGCCTACAAGATACATTTCAAAGATTGCAAAAGTAAGAGAAGTAAGTGCTGTCAATTACCCAGCTTATGAGGGTACTGATATAAATGCTCGTGACAAAAAAGCATTGGATAACGCTAAAGCCACTTTGGATAATGTAAAGTCAAAAGAGTTGGAGAACTCCAGAGCAGAACAAGAAGCAGAGGTATTGAGATTAAGAAACCAGAATGAAATTGATATCACGATAAGAAAGGTAAAAGGTGAATAATATGAAAGAGAAATTATTAGCATTATTAAAATTGAAAGAAGCTAGAATGCAGGAACTAGAAACAAAGAATAAAGAAGCTAAAGATGTAGTTGAACTAAGAAGCATAAACAATGAAATAAAAGAAATCAACAGAGATATAGCAGAGCTAAGAGGAATGATTGAGGAAATAGAAGAAACTGAATTAAATAATGAAACTAACATCGAAAAAAGAGAGCAGGAGAACATTGAAGAAAAAAGAAATGCATTACCAGTAGGAGGATTCAATCCATTAGCCACATACACAAAACCTGATGAAGAAAGAGCAGAAATAGAAAAGAAATATGAACAAAGAGGGCAAACCTTGAAAGATGGTAAAGCAGTAAAATTCAGTACTGATGAAATGCCAACTTTCAGAGCTGTATCACTAGGAAGTGGTAAGCTTGTCAATGAAGATAAATATAGTAGAGACATAAACAAAACATTCAATGAAGTATCAGGACTAATTGACAAGGTACATGCTGTACCACTACAGGGTGGAGAAAGCTATTCAAAGGCATTTGAGAAATCAAGTGGTGAAGGTGACTATACAACAGAAGATGGTGAGTACCATGATGCAGATCCAGAATTTGATTATGTATCCATAGGAAAAGCTAAAATAACAGCTTATACAGAGATTACAGATGAAGCCAAGAAATTACCTAATATTCAATATCAGACTTTAGTTAGAAATAGTATTGAAAAATCACTTAGAAAGAAAATAACTAAACAGATTGTATTAGGAGCAGGAGGTTCAAATGCAATAACAGGTATTTTCAATGCACCAGCAAAAGTCATTCCAGTAGGTGATGGAGAAGAAGTAGAAATATCTGAAATTGATAAAGATACATTAGATAAAATAGTATTCGGGTATGGTGGAGATGAAGATGTTGAAGGAGATGCTTATTTAATCTTAAATAAATTAGACCTTGCTAAATTTGCAGCTATAAGAGGAACAGACGATAAGAAACTTTATAAGATCGAGTTAAATGGAAACACTGGAACAATATCATCAGACGATAGTTTCAAAGTTCCTTTTATCATTAACAGTGGTTGTCCTGCACTCTCATCTACTAAAACAGCAGCAGATACTTTATGTATGGCATATGGAAAATTAGAAGGTTATGAAATGCCTGTATTCTCAGATATAGAAGTAGAAGAATCAAGAGATTATAAATTTAAAACTGGACAAATAGCTTATCGTGGCTCAGTATGGATAGGTGGTAATGTAGCAATGTATAAAGGTTTCGTAAGAGTCAAGAAGATAACTGCTTAAGGAGGGATGATAAATGCCTAATAAAAAGAAAACTAGTAAAAAGAAGATAGATGATAAAACAACTGAAAAAGAAACTATTACAAAAGATAAATCCGAAGTAGATAATAATGAGGTTGAAGTAATTATCGAAGAGGGCAAAGCAACTGAACAAGAGACTGTAACAAAAGATAAACCTGAAGAAGATAATAATGAGGTTGAAGTAATTATCAAAGAGGATAAAACAACTAAAAAGAAAACTGTTGCAAAAGATAAACCTGATATAGATAATGATGAAGTTGAAGTAATTAAAGAAGAGGGCAATACAATTATAGTAAAAGCTAAAAAAGGTTTGAGTATAGGACAGTTTGAATTATTATCACAAATGCTTAAATCAGAAAATAAAAAGACGGAATATGAAATTGTATTGATGCCATATTCCGTAGATACAGTTGACATTAAATAGAGAAGGTTGATTCCTTCTCTATTTTAGAATGGAGTGATAACCTTGATAGTTTCCCTTGAAGAGGTAAAACAACACCTTAGGATAGAAACAGATGAAGATGATATCAGCATACAAACAATGATTCATGCAGCAGAAAGTTTTATTAGATCATCTACAGATTCAGTTATTGATGATAAGGATAACCGGGCTAAAATGATATGTCTGTTTTTAATAGCTGACATGTATGAGAATAGAGGACTTGCCAGTGAAAAAGGAAACAGTGGTATAAGAGAAATTGCAAAGATGATGTTACTGCAGTTGTAAAGTGAGGGATGATTATGGACCCAGGAGAATTAAAAGATAGAATACCTTTTCTTAAGAAGAAAGACAGTGATGCATTAGATTTTACAGATGATGGATATAAGCAATATAAGACTATATGGGCTAAGGTTAAATATATGAGTACAAAAGAGACATTTAAGTCTGATGCCAGTAATGTACTTAAAGTAGTTAATCTCATAATTAGAGCAAGAAATGACATAACCAATAATATGAGATTCTTACTTGATGGAATGCAATATGAGATAAAAGGTATACGTCCATTTGATAAAAGAAAAATGTATCTTATAGTAACAGGGGAGCTGAATAAGAATGAGCGACCAGGTTAATATTTCTTTCAACTTTGATAATCTTATTAAGGAATTTGAAAACATGGGTAAGGATATAGAAAAGATTGAAAGAAGGACCACTCTTAAAGCAAGTAAAGTTGTTGCAGATAAGTTACAAGATAATGTTGTAAGGTCTGATGTTGAAAAAGAGGATTATATCCATATGAAAGACAATGTGAAGATATCTGGTCTGAAAAAAGATGATGAACTTAATAAAACCAGAAGTATTCACTTTGGTAAGCTTCAATACAAAGCAAAATGGAGAGAGTTTGGAACTAGTAAGCAGGACCCTGATTACTTGTTGAGTAGAACAGTAAAAGAGACAGAAGATGAAGTAAAACAAATAACAGATAATGATATCAAGAAGGCTTTAGGAATGTAGGTGATAATTTGGAGGATATACGAGACATAATAAAAAATGCATTGAATGATATAGCCAAGACTCAGTGGATGATTCGCCCAGGCGGTTTTCCTTCAATATCATTCAGGATAATCAGTGAAAAAGGTTCTGTTTTTACTACCAGTGGAGAAGTAGAAACAGAATTTTTTATTCAAGTGGATATATGGACCAAGAAGGATATAGACCATGTAAATATATCAAAACTAGTTAAACAGAAATTGATGTTCCTGGACTTTAGCAGACCTTCTGAGACAGAGGACTTTGAAAATGACACAAAGATATTTCATAGGATACAAAGATATTATTATCTAAAAGATAATGAAAGTGAGGTCATGACATGAAAAAACATGCAATACAGGATGTAAAAAACATCTATTATGCACTAGTGACAGCAGATGATAATGGTACTATTACATATGCTGTGCCAAAACTTTTATATGAAAGTGAGCAGATAGATATTAGTGTTAATACCAGCACCATTAAAAAATATACAACTGGAGGTACTGACGTAATCAATGATTTTGAAGGTGGACAGATTGTAATAAAAACATATGGTATGGATAATGTCACAGTGGCAGAAGTAGAAGGACATGAAATAGATAGTAATGGTGTAGTTATTGAAAAGAGTGATGATGATCCGCCATATGTTGCTATCGGTTTTGAAGCCATCAAAAGAAATGGAGAAAGTAGATTCGTATGGTTGTTATACTGCAAGAAAAAACATGATAACGAAGAATATGTAAAGAAAGCAGAAAAAACAGATCCAAAAAGTTCTACCCTTACATTTGAAGTAACAGAAAGAGCCGATAAACAATGGAAAAACGTAATTGATAGTGATGATACCAATGCACCAGATGATCTAAGGACTAAATGGTTTGAAAAAGTATATGATGGTACAGCTTGGGCTTAGTATATCTAAGTCCTTTCTTTTACCTTGAAAGGAGTGAGGTTTTTGAAAAAGATAAATGTCAGACCTATAGAAACTCTAGGTCTAGAATTTGAAGATGGAACAATAAAAGAATGTAAATTCAGTGCATATGCAATGATGATTCTTGATGAAGAATATGAGGGTTTCAGTAAAGTATTTGATGATGCAGAGAACAAACCTTTCTTGAGTGGAGCGAAATTATTATATGCAGGTATGAAAGCATGTGGGAATGATGTAACATTTCAAGATGCAAAAAATGTAGTATGCAATATGACAGTGGAAAGTATAATAGATTTATTTTACTTTGCAGCAAGTACTATTGAAATCAAAGATGAAAAAAAGTTGAAAGTCCCACAAGATCACAAAACAAAGAAAAAGACCAAGACCACGAACAAAAAGAAGAATTAGAACTTGATTGGGATTATCTGTATTATATGTATACTGTCAAATTACATAAAAGTGATGAAGAATTCTGGAACAGCTATTTATGCAAGATATTTTCATTAATAGATATTTATACAGAAGAAAAACAACATGATAAAGATATTGCAGAGGGCAGAAATAATATTCAAGGCAGTATAGAAGACATATTATAAGGGGGTGAACTATGAATAAAGAGTTCCAAACCATAATTAAAGTGGGAATGAATAGTACAGAATTCAATAAAAACAGTGCAGAGGTATCAAGGAGAATAAAACTCTTGGATACCTCTTTTCGTGAAGCATCAGCCAGAGCCAAGGCATTTGGCGAAACAACAGATACACTGAAACAGAAATACACTGCTTTATCTGAAAAAATTAATATACAGACATTACGAGTAAAAAACTTGAAAGACCAGTATGAAAAAAGTAAAAAGGAGACTGGTGAAAACAGCAAAGCCACTAGCGTATTAGCCATTAAATACAATAATGCAATAACCAGCCTCAGAAAAATGGAAGGGCAGTTAGAGAAAACAAACAAGGACATAAAAGCACAATCTAAAGCATTTACAGAAGCACAGAAAAAGTTAAAGGAATATGGGGAACGTGCTAAGAAAGTAGGACAGCAAGCTAAAGAGGTATCTAATGGAATGCTTAAGGTTGGTACTGCTGTTACAGCTATTGGAGTAGCAATAACTAAGTTTGGAGTAGACTTTGATACTTCCATGAGAAAAGTCAAGACCATAGCAGATGAAGCACAAGTGAGTAATGAAAAACTTAGTAAAAGTGTCTTGGAGTTAAGTAAAAAATATGGTGAATCCAGTACTGGAATAGCAGAAGCATTATATCAGACATTAAGTGCAGGAGTTGAAACGAGTAAATCCATAACATTCTTGGATGATGCAATAAAAAATAGCATAGGTGGTTTTACAGATGCTACAACCAGTGTCAATACATTAACTAATATACTTAATGCTTATGGATTAGAGACAGAAAAAGTAATGGAAATATCGGATAAACTTCTTGTATTACAGAAACTAGGTAAAACAACCATAGGAGAATTTGGAGATACTATCGGTAGGGTTGCACCTTTGGCAGCACAAGCAAATGTAAGTGTAGATGAATTATTATCCTCTATAACTGCATTGACAAAAGGCTCAATTAAAGACAAAGAAGCCATTACTGCAATGAAAGCCATCATAGCAAGTATAATAAAACCTACAGAAGAAGCCAGTAAAGAAGCTGAAAAATTAGGATTGAATTTTAGTGCCACAGGACTAAAAGCAAAAGGGTTCTCTAAATTCCTGGATTTGGTTATGAAAAGTACAGGTGGTAATACAGAAAGCTTGACGAAGCTGTTTGGTTCTGTAGAAGCCTTGAATGCTGTAATGTTATTAACTAGTTCTAAGGGTAATAAAGACTTTAAGGAAGCTTTAGATGCTATGGCTAATTCAGTAGGTACTACAGATGAAGCTGTACAAGATATGGATGGTACTGGTAGAACTTTAGCTAGGACTATAGAATCTGTAAAAACAAGTGCTATTAAAGCGTTCCAAGCATTAGAGCCAGCAATACAAGGTGTATTAGGATTTATTAAACTTGTATTTGGTAGTTTAGGGAATCTAAATCCTAAAGTATTACAGACCATTGCTATTTTCGGTGCACTTGTCTTTACACTAGGTATATTCGTGAAGATAGGTTCTTCCATAGCAACAATAAGTGGTGCTATATCTGCTGGTCTAGCAGCTGTTGGTGTTGCCAGTGGAGGGGCAAGTGTTGGTATGGGAGCTTTAGGTGCAGTCTCGGCTGCAAGTGTCAGCCCTATTCTTTTAGTAGTAGGAGCATTGGCAGCTTTGGCGGTTGTACTTGCTGTAATAATAGGAAGAAGTGGAGAGGTTACTGATAGCATAAATTCTATTGGTAATATGAAAATGCCACAAATAGAAGTACCTAAATTAGAAACACCTAAAGTTAAATATAATACTTATAGGGTTGATGGAATAAACGGTTACGATACAGGAACAAATCGTTTATCAAAAGATCAGCTGATTTATGCACATAAAGACGAAGCTATTGTTCCAGCAAAAGACAATCCTTTCAATCCTGATGCAACAACCAATGGTTTAGGTGGAGGGGATATATTCAATATCTACATAGATGCAAAAACAACAAAAGAATATAACGATCTAGTTTTATTAGCTAAGAGCATCAGAAGAACAAGAAGAGCGGGGGTGGCGTTTTAATGGCTCAACATAATGTTAATTATACTTTTGAAAAGTCGGCTTATTTATGTTCTTACGATAGTACAAGTAATTATAGTTCACAAGATTATCTGTTAACAGGAAATTATGGAGCTTATCCATCTGTAGAACAACGTATGGCTATTTTTGGCTATAACAGTCAAAGCATAAAGGATATACTTAAATATAAGAAAATTACAGCTGCAGTATTACACGTTTATTTATTAAGCTCTATCCCAAAACCTTCTCACCACTGGATTCAAACCAATGCTTATAACTTGTATAGGGAATGGGGAGAAAAAACAGTAACGTATGCTAATATGGCTTCACAATATGGTTCCATGACTTGGCATAATATAAATAATTCAGTCAGCTCAGGTTGGTTTGATTTTATTCTATATGGCTATGATGGATTAGAAAAGGGTATGGGATTTAAGCTTGAAGTACCTTTTGATACTCAGACAGCTCAGATGGCTTCTACTCGTGCAAGCAGTAATAAACCATATCTGACCATTACATATGAAGATGTTCCACCAGAGACACCTATTGTTAATCTGCCAGATGGAAATTATGTTGATAATTCATCAATAATAAAGTTTGAATGGAAACATAATGATTCAATGGGAGGAATACAGAAAAAGTTTGATTTACAATGGTCCAGTAATAATGGAGGCAGTTGGAATACCATATCACAAACAACATCAAACAACTATTACAATATGCCAGCCAATACATTACCTTCTGGGAATATACTATGGAGAGTCAGGACCTATAATGTATTCGGGGAAACAGGAAACTATTCACCAAGTACAGCATTTTACAGTGTTGGTATGCCAAAGAATCCAACTATACAAGATATTACTGGTAACGTGTCACGACCAACTATCAGCTGGGGTAGTGACGACCAGCAATTATATCAAGTACAGATATTACAAGAGGATAATTTAATCTATGATTCAGGAGTACAGCCATCAACAAGTGTTAAGAATCATATGGTTAATAAATTTTTATTAGATGGTATTTATACTGCACAGGTAAGGACAAAAAATCGGTATGATCTATGGAGTAATTGGACTCAAAGAAGTTTTAATATACAAACTACAAAACCTGTTAAACCTAACGTTACATTAGAATCCAATAATTATGGAGTAGCTATAGCAACGGATAATGAATCAGGTACTATTTATATCTTATATAGAAAAAAGCATAATGAATCATTTTATATACCTGTTTTCAAAGCAGTTGATGGAATAGTGAAAGATAATACTCTAGAAAATAATATAGACTATGATTATTTCATTAGAGCAGTCAAAAATGGTGCATTTAATGATAGTGATATTGTAAGAGGAAAATGCTTATTAAAACATTATCTTTTCAGTTCAATCAAAAATATGGATGATGTGGTTGAAATGAAATACAGTCTTCATAAGAATAACAAAGATTTCTCATTAGATAACTTATGTTCAGAAAACAATTATACTGGTAGGAAATATCCAGTGACGGAGTACTCCCCATTTGTCAAGGAAACATATAACTTGAAATTTTTTGCTAATACTTACATCAAGTTGCAGAAATTCATTGATCTGATAAATGAAAGAACCATTATATTATATAGAGACAAGTTCACCAAGAAATACGGTAACATATGTAATATAAGATGTAAGCAATATAAAAAAGGTTTTTCAATGGAGTTTACATTCAATGTAACAGATCATAGTGAAGAAATAGAGGTGTGACTATGCTTAGTTTAGAAAAGAACGGTTATACAGAACAACAGATTATAAAAGCATTACACTCTAATAGGGAGATTGATATAAGATATAATCTGTTAAACAAATTTGACATAAGAATAGGAGAGTTGACGTCACCTCAAAGCGGTAATAGTATAGAGATGAATAGTTTAGCAGAGATAAAACGTACAGCCACTTTCAATATCAAAGAAAATGAATTAAATGATATAGACTGGCTGAATGATAGGATTCAACCTATATTTTGTTTGAAGATGCCTAATGGATTTGCTGAGTGGTCATTAGGCATCTTCCTTATATCATCACCAACTAGACACGAAGAATATAGCCAGATATGGAGAACCATAGAAGCCTATGATTCAAGCTTAATTCTAAAAGAAGATAAGTTTGACAATAGATACAGGATTGTAGCTGGTACTAATTATGTAAACGCAATAATTGATATTCTTAATAGTGGGTTAATCAGAAAAATAAATATACCAGATAATAATTATTTAATATCCACAGACAAAGAGTTTGAGATTGGTACAACTAAACTAGAAGCTGTAAACAGCTTGTTGAAAGAGATAAACTTCAACTCATTATTTGTAGATGAAAATGGTATTTTTACTTCAGGACCATATATATTACCTACAAACAGACAAGTGGAATATAGTTATAGAGATAATGAGTTAAGTATTATATATCCTGGTGCAGTGGATGAACTTGATTTGTTCAACGTACCAAATAAATGGATAGTTGCATCAAGTAATCCAGAAAGACAGCCACTTATCAGTACTTATACAAATAACTCTCCTGTATCTGTAACAAGCGTATACAATAGGCAAAGAAATATAGTCAAGTACGTACAGCTAAATGATATTTTAGATCAGAACACATTGGATGATTATACAAAAAGATTAGTATTTCAGGATAGCCAAATCTATAAAAAGGCTATTATTGAAACTGCTTTAATGCCACATCATAGTTATGACAATTTATTATTTCTAGATCATTCTACTCTAGGTATAGCAACCAACTATATAGAAACCAGATGGAAAATGGATTTGAAAGTTGGAGGCAGGATGAAACACGAATGCAGGAAGGTGATAAATATATGAGTGAAATAATAACAGCTGAAGAAGTTGTAGAATCAGAAAAAAAAGAACAAGAAGAAATACAGCAGCCTTTTAAGTTAGGTATTGTAAAAGGTTTATTTGATAATAAAACTGCCAAAATACAATTTGATGGTGAAGAGGATGTAAGTGAAAAACAATACTCTTACTTAGCTGATTATAAACCAGCTGTTAATGATAGAGTATTGTTGGCTAGGGTTGCAGATACTTATATAGTAATCAATAAAATCAATTATAAAGTAGAGCCACCTGAACCACCAAAACCATCAAATACTTTTGATCTACTGTATGTTACTGGTACTGCTCGGATACGGACATTAGATGTTAACGGTAATGCTGAACTACAAGGGGCAAAATTTACTGGTGGTGTTGACTTTCACAATGGAGTTGACTTTCATAATAGTACAGTTTGTAAAAGTAGTTTTAGGACAGATGGCAATCTAGGATTTTTTAACAGAACACCAACATACAAACGTTCAGTCAGAAGTCTATATAGTTCTGATAACAGTAGCCTGAAAAATAAAATTAATGAAATGATAAACGTATTGAATCAATATGGTTTATTCTAATAGGGGGGATAATTTGAAACAAGAATACAGTATAAAAGTAGGTACACAAAAGAGATTACATTACATAGAAAACATCAATTTTGTTACTTTGGATACTAACATAATCAACATCAAACTATACGATGAAGAAGATAACATCATTGATCTAACGGATAGTAATATAAAAATAGACTATGAAGATGAACAAGGTAAAAAATATTATCAGGATGAAGATTCAGGATGCATTATTGAAGATGCTGTGAATGGATTGATACAAGTCACTATTGATAATGGTATATTCTTAAACCAAGGAAAAATAAAAGCTGAAATAGTAATCAAAACTGATAAAGATAGAATAACAACTAATCAATTTACATTTAACTCTAGAATACCAATAGACATAGATGGAGAAGCAGTAAAACCACAAGAGATTATACTATGGACAGAAAAGATAGAAGAGATAGAAGAGAACATCAAAGGAATAAAATCAAAGACCGACAAAATCAAGGTTAAAAGTGGCAATAACTATTTCATAGGTAATGTTGCCGGGGAATTTGCTACTGGTGGAATGAACAATATAGGTATTGGCTTTCAATCTTTTGCTTTCAATGAAAGAGGTAGTAATAATACAGCAATGGGAAGTGACTCACTATCAGCTAATAGAACAGGAAGCAATAATATAGCAGTGGGTTATGGTTCTCTCAAAGGTAATATAAGAGGTAATGATAATATCGGATTAGGTTTTCAAGCGTTATGTAGAAATACCTTAGGTTTTAGTAATATAGGTATTGGCTATAAAAGTTTATGGAGTAACACTACTGGTCAAGATAATATATCAATAGGTGCAAGTGCCTTAGAGTATAATACTACAGGCAATAATAATATAGGGATAGGAAGAGACAGTTTAAATTGTGTAGAAGAAACCAGTAGAAATATAGGGATAGGAAAAGAAAGTTTAGGTAGCTGTTATGATGGCAGAGATAATATAGGAATAGGCTATCAGTGTTTATATTATATTGAAGATGGCAGTGATAATATTGCATTAGGTGACTATTCCTCTTTGTATACAATAGAAGGTAATGATGTTATAAGTTACAACAATTCCATTGCAATAGGAACAAAAACATATTTAAGCAGCTCTGATCAAGTACGATTGGGGAATACAAATAATAATGTATATACATATGGAAGTGTTCATAACAGAGCAGATGAAAGGGATATAGCTGATCTAGAAGATACTAAATTAGGATTGGATTTCATACTGGGATTGAAACCAAGACAATTTAAGTTTAATTACAGAGAAGATTATATCCAACTAGCCGAAAATGGTCATATTACTAAATTACAGAAAGATGGTTCTAAGAAAAGGAATAGGATACATCAAGGTTTCAGTGGACAAGAGATAAAACAATTATTGGAAGATAAAAAAATAGATTTTGGTGGATATCAAGATCATAGCATCAATGGTGGAGAGGATGTATTAACAATAGGATATTCAGAATTTATAGCACCTTTAGTTAAAGCAGTACAAGAGCAGCAATGGATAATTGATGGTTTATTTCATAAAATAGAAGCAATAGAAAACAAATTAATTTAGAAGGTGTAGGGTGTGAATAATGAGTGATATAGTAACACAAAAAGAATTTTATGAAGCAATACAGAAAGTTACAAAAGAGACTAACGATCTAACAATAGCAATGACAGAAACTAAGACACTCATAAGAGACTACAACGGGTTAAGGCAGACTATAAATGATGTAGATGATAGAGTACAAAAGCTAGAAAATGACAAAGACAATAAAAAGAATTATAGAGAATACATAGCATGGCTAGTAGCGTTAGTAAATACGTTACTGGCTATTTTTATGGCAATTAATTGATATTAAAACAATTATAAAAAAAGAAATGGAGAGATAAATATGAGTATAGCAGTAGTAGGAAGTAAATTTAAAATTGAAGAACCAAATAATAACAAACCAGAATACATAATAATACACCATGCACTGGCGAAACATTGCACTATAGATGATATTCAAAGATGGCATTTAGAATTAGGTTGGTCTGGGATAGGGTATCATTACTTTATTAGTAAAGAAGGCTATATATTTGAAGGAAGAAAGGAAGAGCAAAGAGGAGGACATTGTAAACAGGGAGATATGAATAGTAGATCTATCGGTATATGTTTAGAGGGGTGCTACCAAGAGTATAAAAACCAAACAGATAAAGATGTACCAGCAAAGCAACTAAAGGCATTGTTTAATCTAACAAAGCACTTACAAAGAAAGTATAATATTCCAGTAAGTAATGTAAAAAGACATCATGATTTTGCACCTTATAAATTGTGTCCAGGTAATTACTTCCCTTGGGAAGAATTTATACTAACGCTTCAAGAAGAAAATATTTTGCCAGATATAGATAAACATTGGGCTAAAGATAATATTTATAAAGTGGTAGCAGCTGGAATAATGGAAGGTTTTCCAGATGGGGAATTTAAACCTAACTTAACAGTTACAAGAGCAGAATTGGCAACAGTAGTAGCGAATTTGTTAGATATAATGTAAGACTAAAGACTTGTTTAGTTAAGATGTAAATAATAATAGAAAAGATTGGAGAGATTAACATGGATTGGAACGCAATAATTAGTTTTGTAAGACCCGAATTATTTGGTTTAATAGTATTCTTATATTGTTTTGGATTATTCCTAAAGAAAGTACCAGCATTTAAAGCTGAATGGCTTATACCTATTATTTTATTAGGTGTAAGCTTATTTATTACTATTATTTATATGGGTGTAGTAGTAGAGGGTAAGTTTACACCAGTAGTAATTGTAACTGCAGTAATACAATCTGTAATTATTGCTGCTATAGCTGTATTTGGTAATGAGATTATAAAGCAATTAACTCAGAAAAAAATACTAGATAAGTAACGTTTTAGCCTACATACTATGAAAAAATAGTTTTGTAGGCTCTTTTTGTTGAATAAACATCAATGTTCTGATATTATAATAATGTAATAAAAAAATGTGTGAAAAATAAATAATGAGGTTAAATTTATGGCACTAGAAGATTTTATCAGTATGCAAGAAAAATTTTATAATTTAAGAAAGAATAAATCATATAATATACCAGAATTAAGAATAAGTGTTAAAAATGTGATAGACTTTAAAAATTTGTCTTTAGTAAATATAAATGGATGGATACTAGAAATATGCAATCTTAGTTATGAAATAAAAGTATGTTTAGCTTCATCTATTGCCTATGATACATTAATGAAACAGGAACCAAATTATGGGGAATTAGAGTTTCAAAGGTTAATCTATCTAAAAATAGTTTTAAACGATTTATTTTCATTTAAAGATAAAATAGGATATCTGTTTTATGAAGCTTTGGACAGAAAAGTAAATAAAAAGTATAAAAAAAAGTATGTTATTGTTGAGTATGATTGGATTAATTTTAAGATAGTATCAAGTTATCTTAAAAGAATAGAATACGAAGAAATTCAAGAACTTAAATACTTAAGTGAAGAAGAATTAAAATGTATAAAAAAATATTTTAAAAATATAGAACAAATTGGGAGTGAAATAAATCGTATTAGAAATAAATTTATTCATGCTTGTAGTGTTCCTATCGATTCATTTGGTACAGGAATATTCAAAAAAACAATTGAACCTAAGAATACTGTAGAAACAGCATATCAAATTATAAATAAATCTGCTAATAAATATTCCAGTTTACAGGATGTAAAAGAAGGACTTGAAAAATATAGAAATGCTAAATGGATGCAAATTGGTGGACTACAGGAAGAATCTTTAAAGTATGAAGACATCGTACAAAAAACTATAAAAATATGGAAAAAATATTGCCGATATACCGAAGAAGTAATAAAAAACATAGAGATATTAAGGAAGTGTACAGTTATAGATTAAACAATAAACAAGTAAGGTTAAAATGTGATTGATCGTATATAAAGATAATATTCAATGATTAAAAAACTAACGATTTTGGATGATTAAAATTAGGAGATGTTGATATGAATTTAGATTTAATATATGGATATAATTTCAATTATTTTAAAAATAGGAGAGAACCATTTAGAAGAATTGAGTGCTTATTAAATAGTGAAAAGATTTCCTCTATAATTGAAAAAGACGAATTGGATTACTTAAATATAAAGATAGAGAATAGTTGCTCAAAGCTTATAATGGCTATACATGCTGGTCAAAAAGCAATTGATAAAGAATTTAATTTTATTCTTTCTCAAAATAAAGAATGTCCAGCACTATTTGGAGAAGAAGAAATAGACATTGTATTTTATGCAGAGTCATTAATTTTATTTTCAAGAGCAGCATTAGACATATTAGCTACTTTTTTAGGGAAAATATTATTGGAACCTATTATGACTGTGAGAGTTGATAGCTTTAATAAGTTTATTAAATCTATTCATAAGATAGATAACAAGGCATTAAATGGATTCAAGAATTTATTTGACAAAGAGGATGAAAATCAATTTAGTTGGCTTAAAGTTCTATGTGGATCATCAAAAGGGCGTGCTGTTAGAGATCAAATTGTACATCAAAAGAATTTAAATGTTTATTATGCAGAATATAGAACAGATTCAGCAAAAGAAAAATGTTTTGTTGAATGTTTAGGGTATAAGCTATCATTGGATTATTTCATTAATTATATGATAGATTCATTACTTAATATAGTATACAGGATGGAAGATTTTATAATTGATGACTTTAAAGTTCTAAAAAAACTAAAAAAAGCAAAGTAAAATTAGTATATATAAAAGTTTGCTTACACGTTGATAATATATTATATGGTTTGTAAATAAAAAAAATGATACCGAATTAAAGTGTTTAAGATGGTGATAAAATGCTGGAGTTACTACTTATGGGTTCAATTATAGTTGGCTCTGTTCATAAGGTTATTAGTGAAAATAAAGAGAGAAAACTTATGAAAAAATTTGGTGTAATAGAGAGATTTGAATATATTAGAGGAAATAAATGTAACCGAACTCCCATGACATATAAAAGGCATTTAATTAAAAATGGTTTTGAAGTGCGCTTTGGTAAAGATAATAATGGTAGTGATGTTGTTAAACTTGCTTCAAGTGATATTATACTGATTAACTCAGAGGGTAAAATTAATAAAATGTTTACAAAAATAGAAGTAAAAAAGGGTAAATTTTATGGAAATTGTAAATCCAAAAAACTACATCGTTATAATTGTGAGTGGTTAATTAAATCAAATAAAATTGGATTTAAAGAATTTGAAACTATACAAGATGCTATTAGAGAAGGATATGAGTTATGTAAAGTCTGTTTGCGGCAGTAGATAATAATTAAAATAATTTTTGAACACTATACTAAAATAAGCTTTAGGACAAATTGTAGATAAAGAGCAGCAATATAATGAATTAATAGTAACAAATTATTAATAACCAACCTATGCCTATGAAAATAGACATAGGCTATTTTTATTGCATAAAATCTTAAAAATTGATGTTATATTATAAGATATTTTAATATCCTAAATAAATATATGTTATAATATATAAAGTTGATAATTACTTCTTATATTTTAATTAACGTTGGATGTGGAGTAGATGGAAAATCTGGTTACGGCAATAAATAATTTGGGGTAATATAACAAGATTAAGTATAATAAAAAATACTATGTTTTGTAATTATGAATGTTGTGTAAAAAATATAAAGTTTGTAAACAGAAAGGGGTAGTATATGAATATTTATAATAATTGGGGATTTAATAATCCACCATTTAATCATAAACCTTTAGGTCGTGATTTTTATGGAGAACGTTTATTGATTGGAAGAGAAAAAGAAATATGTAAGATTATTAGTCGTTTAAAGTATACAAATAAAATTGTTACAGTTGAAGGTGATGTTGGAATTGGCAAAACTAGTCTAGTCAATGTTGCTTTATTTAAAATGTATGATGAAATTAATAAAACTAATGAAGGTATTCAAGTGCCTTGTATAGATATATTTCAATTGTCATCTGATGAAGATATTAATACCTTCAGAAAGTCAGTGCTTTTAAAACTAGCTGAAACGATAGTATGTAATTGTGAGTTTGTTAATAATAAGATGAAACATACTATTGGGAAATTCTTTGATCCTGAGACGGTTACTTCAGTTAATGGTGGGTTATCTATACTTGGTTGTGGACTTGACACTGGCAGAAGTAAAGAATTGAATGATACACAGGTATTTAGTGAAGATGGATTTTATAGCTTAATAGTAAATTTTCTTGAAGACAGCTTTAGGGAGTTTGAGAATAGTGGAATTGTTTGTATTATAGATAATCTTGAGTTGATTAGAAGCGATGAAAAAGCAAGATACCTTTTAGAGCAAATGAGAGATACAGTTTTTAATATACCAGGAACAAAATGGGTTTTATGTGGAGCAAATAACATATTTAGAAGTCTTGTCAGATCTCAACGACTTCAAGGGTATATATACGATCCAATAAATGTAAATCCATTAAGTATTGAAGATATTCCAAAAGTATTAGATATAAGAATTGATGTTTTCTCAACTGACGATTATTATTTGCCATTTGAGGAAGAAGAATTTATTTCTTTATATAGAATACTAAAAGGAAATACTAGAGCAATTTTTGATATGATTGACAAATATTGTAATTGGGTATTTGAAAATGGTGATACACCTGATACAAGTGAAGATAAAGAAAGTCTATTTGGAGAATGGCTTAGAACTATTGCTATTAATGACTTAATGGACATAATTAGCTCGGAACGTAGTAATTACATAGAAATTTATTTTAACATATGTCAAAATGGTGAACGTATATCTAAAAAAGAGTATGAGGAATTAATTGGCATCTCTACAATTGCATTTCCTTCATATGTAGAGTTTTCAGAAAAATATGGGATAATGAAATTAGACGGTGATTATTTGAGACATCAAACAAAGGGTTCTTTTCTAAAGTACTATTTTGAGGAATTTGATAGTTATTCTGAGTTATGCATAGCAACAAAGGAGGAATTTGATATAGATTTAGAGGATGATTTATAGAGGTAAGTTATTAATACTTCACCTATATATAAGAGTTATATCTGTAATCCCTAAAAAACAATTCTAACAAAAAATATATTTAAGACATACATAATCACTGATTAGTAGTATATGAAATAAACAAGTATTATAATAGTTTTATATCTTGATCCCATTTTAATTATGGTACAGAAAAATACAATCAGGTACAAGTTACAGAAGGGACTATATAAGGCATAGAAAAAGCTTTAGGGCAAGTTAAAGGTAAGTTTTTATTATTTTATAATGATTTTCAGTATATAAGAGAGTAATACAAAGAATATAATATTGAGGAACGTAGAAAACACATAATTTACTTAATAAGTTTAAGGATAAAGAGCTGGTAATATACTAAACAAGCACTAGGACAGATTAAAGGTAAACTTTAACAGTATATTAAAAAAATATTTATATAGAGGTGGTATTTTGAAAAAAGAGGTTAAATGGGCAAATCCAGAAAATTTTTTTGCAATGTTTCGCTGCACTACAGTACAATATGCTGAAAGTTTTTTAAACAAAGGACAGATTAAATTCAATACGCCAGATTCTTGGGTTAAATATGCTATTGAAAATAGTGAGGGGCGTGGTGACAAATTTGAAGGTACAATGGCAATGTTTGATATGCTTTATGATTTGGAACATATCAAAGAACTTAATGAAAAATATATGAAATATTCAAAATTAAAACGTATGAAAATTGATAGGAGTATTTACTTAAAAAGTGAAAGGGATATGTTATTACCTTGTTTTTGTTTCTATATATTAAAAAATAAAATGTTTAAATGTCCTGACGTAGGAGGGACACATAGGTTAAGTACAATGGTACCAGCATCATATTTTAGAGATTTTATGGATAATTTAGAACCTTGCAAAGTGAAAAAATTAGATGAAAAAGATAAACCTGCTGTAATAGTTGTTTATAATTACAAAGAATTCGAAAACAGAATAATTAAAGCATTAATGCAATTAGGTTTAAAAAGAGAAGAAATAATTATTGCACGTGTTAGTTACTTGGATTTTAATTATAATACGTGGTGGGATTTTGGACAAATACCACCATTAGAATTAGCTATTAAAGATATAAGATTTAGTTCACAAAGTGAAGGTAGAATAATTATAAACACAGATGATATTAAAATTAAAAATATTCTAGAAGAACCCATTGAAATAGGTTCATTAGAAGATATAGCTTCAATAAGCAAGACATATCTTTATGAAGGAATGAAAATTGATTTAACTGTAGATTTATAATTATAAGTTTTATATTATTATGCTAGACTATGAGTCACTTTAAGTTGTCTAAAAGAAGAAGTAATTATTTTGTTTTTAAATATATAAATAATATTAGGATAATTAATTTAACAGAGGAGGAATTAGTTAAGGTAATTATCTACTTAAATTTACGAGCTAGAAATATGGTAGGAAGAGTATTGCAAGCATGAGAAAGTTATCAAAGCTAGAGATGACGAAAAATAATTATTGATTTTAGGTATATAGATATATAAAATTATACATTTGATTTAGAGTTAAAATGGTAATTTTAGTGGTTAATTACATGATTTGATTTTTTATTTTAGGAGAGGATATCTTATGGCAAAAAGTAATATTATTAAAGAGTTAGTTAATGAAGAAATTAATTTGGACAAAGCCTTCTATAGACTTTATTTAATAGCCAATGATATAGAAGATGATTGGCTTGTACAATGGACTGAAAAGGAGTTGGGAGGTTATAAATCGATAGATGAATTACCAAAATATAGAGTTATTAAGTCAGGGCATATTACATACTCAGGAATTAATGGTAGTTTTCAAGTAACAAATGTTCCACTACCACATCATTACTTGCCTGATGAAGCTAGAGAAAATGCTACGACCACCCATGTTTTAGATGGAGTAAAAACTATTGAATCTTTAGCCTGTACAGATGATAAAATGACAAAAGATATAACAACTTTAGCACCACTTGTTTATAAAAAAACTGGAATTCAATGTATAAGTATGAGAGTAATCTATGATTCAACTTCATATAAGGATATATTAAATGTATTGAAGACTAAAATAATAAAACTATTATTAAAGTTGGAAAAAGAATTTGGTCCTTTAGATGATTTAGATATACCATCACATAAATTAGAGACGATTAATTTAGATAAATTGTATAAAGAAATAAAACTAATTATTACAGATAACTCTATTACAATTGGTGATGGTAATACGATTAAAAGTTCTGATTTAAACACAAGGAGTGACAAAAATGGGGATTAGAATTGGGGATAATAATAAGATATCTAAAAGTGAAATAGTAGAAAGTAATGGTGAGAATTCTGAGAAAAAATCAAGTTCATTTTTATACATCATTATCACCCTTTTAGTGACTATAGTGGGGGGAGTAATTGTAGGATTGATTTTAGGTGGATTAGGTTTATAGATTTGAATGATATAATTTAACTAATTAACATTAAAATATACTAAATAAGTAGGATTATTACGACAATATTCATTTGTTATTGTAATAGCTTATATATTAACAAAATTACAGAACAAGTATATTGGTAATAATTAATACAAAAGCACTGATTAGTATATAGGAGCCTTAAATGGCTCTTTTAATTTGCCTAAAAGCAGAAATATATTATAATAGTACATAGCTATAATATAAATTACAGTGGAGGATATAGGTATGGATAAAAATATTATATGGTTAGCAAAGCGACTAAAAGATATTGCAGCAGACCTTGAGAAACTTACAGAGACAGAAAAAAGAGAAGTTGTTGAAAGACTTGACAGTATATCTTATAAAGCATCAAATCAGTTATATAATGTTTTAAATGAGTACATGAAATAAAACAAGTATTTGTCAAAGTCTATCTTAAGATAGACTTAAACATTATATAAATACCATATACAAGTCTTAACTTCATATCTAAGTTCGCATTCATATTTTTTTATTATTCCATTTAGTTATACAGCCGAATATATGTTGTGGATTACCAGCAATCTTATTGGTTGTATGATATAAAATCTGAATGTGACCATATGGTTTACCTTTAAAGTCAAATCTGATAGGCTCAATATTACCTTCTTTATTACTCCAAGCTAGACAATTGATCTTTTCTAAATACACTTTCAATTTTATCACCTGACATTATAATAACACGAACATATATTCACGTAAAGGGGAACGAAGAAAGCATTAGGGGTAAGGGAATACTATAGTCAATTAATAGGCAAAAATATTAATTAAATACATGTTTAGTGAAGATAGAATCACGAATTAAATGTTAGTTGACAAATTCAGAACATTATTAGTGGAATAAAAGAGATAATTTTAAAAGAGACTTTTGTAATAGAAATTTCTTTCTGTATTAGAAAAAACTCTTTTTTTTGTCGTGGTAATGTCGTAAAGGTAACTAGTAAAATGTAATTGAGGTAGATTAAGATGGAATTAGATACATATGTCAGATGAAGTTTAATTTAAATTCTTAAAGATGACTACTAGAACTATACAGGAGGTGATTACAATGAGAAGTTTTATAAGTTGGATGGGTGGTAAAAATAGCTTGAAGAAAGAAATAGTAAAAAGGTTTCCTGCAACAGAGTTCAATAGATATATAGAGGTTTTTGGGGGTGCTGGGTGGGTATTATTTCATTCAGAAAGACATGCAGAGACAGAGATATATAATGATTTTAATAGTGATCTTGTGAATTTATTTAAGTGTGTAAAATACCATTGTCCAGAAGTGGAAAGGGAACTAAAGTTCTTCTTGAATTCAAGAGAGTTATTTAATGATTTTAAAGATAGTTATAACACTGCAGGTATGACTGATATACAAAGAGCAGCCCGTTTTTTTATGCTGATTAAGACAAGTTATGGTTCTAAATTACATAGTTACGGATGTGTTAAGAAAGATATACCAACAGTGGTTAAATATCTTGAAATAGTACAAGAAAGATTATCTAAGGTGGTAATAGAAAACAGGGACTTTGAAGATGTGATAAAAACATATAATAAGCCTAAGTCATTTTTCTATCTTGATCCACCTTATTATGGAACTGAAAAATATTATCAGGTACAATTTTCAAAAGAGGATCATATAAGGCTTAGAAAAGTGTTAGAGCAGGTTAAAGGTAAATTTTTATTATCTTATAATGATTGTGAGTTTATAAGAGAGTTATATAAAGATTACAATATAGAAGAAGTTAGAAGACCTCATAATTTACATACTAAGTATAAAGATAAAGAGCAGGAATATAAAGAATTAATAGTAACAAATTACTAATATTAAGCCTATGCCTATTAAATAGCGTATAGGTTATTTTTTATTGCATAAAAACAGATAATTTGATATCATATTTTAGGATGGTGCAGTATATTTAGAAGATGGGAGTTTAAAATAAAGATTTTATTATATAAAAGATTTGCATAGTTTGTTTATAATATAAAATTTTAATTATTAGAAAAATGTAAAATGAGGAGATTATCATGAGACAACATAGTAAAAAAAACAAGTATACATATATAAATTATTCAATGCTATTAAAATCTTTTTTTGTTGGGGCTTTAATTTCTGAGCTTTTTATTTTAGTTACTGTAGTTGATAAGGTGTTTTGGGAATTCCCTTTTTTACCTAATAACGAATGTCTAATATGGATCATTAGAGTATTATATTATTTAATAATTATATGTTATCTTTACATGAGAAATTATTGCAAGAAAATGAAAGTACTTATAAAAAGTTTAAGGTTAGATTTGCTAATTTTTTTGGTTTGGGGAGGAATCCTAGTATTTGTTTTTGATGGTTTTGGTACGATTTCTTTTGAAAATTTACTTAGAACATTGGCTTTCCCACAACTTATGGCTTTGGTTTTGTTGCCTATTATTTTTTGCGTCTCATTTTTCTTAAGAAATCAACAAGTTAGTTTAGTAACGAAGCTTAATGAAAACTCACTTTTTATGAGTGACAAAGAAGTTGAAAGTAGAAGTGATGATAAATTTAATTTCTCAGATAAGGCTGATAATTTTTGTGAGAAAGTTTATAATGAAAACTCATCAGAAGGTTTGGTTTTTGGAATTGATGCTCCATGGGGAACAGGAAAATCAACATTTGTTAACCTTTGTAAAGAATATTGGAATAAAAAATACAAGGATGAGATAATAGTTTATACATTCAATCCTTTAAGATACGAAAATAAAGAAAAAATGTTAGATAAATTTATATTTGGGTTAATTAATGAAATCAAAAATCACATTTTTGTTCCTGAGATTGAGTGGCTTATTTCACAATATGCTAAAATAATAAAGGATTCTAAACCATCATTTTCTGTTATGGGATTAGGATTTAAACTTCCATCAGTAAATCAATCAATAGATGATATTTTTGAGAGATTGGAATCAGCGTTAAAAAATATAGATAAGAAAATAATAATAATAATTGATGATTTAGACAGATTAAATTTTTCGGCTATTAAAGAGATGCTTTTTGTAATAAAAAAAGCTTTTACCCTATCTAATATTTCTTATGTACTTTGTTATGATACAGAGAATATTGGTAAACTTGAAAAAACAAATTTTGATACAGAGAATGTAATGGAGTTCTTAGAGAAATTCATTAATGTAAAAACTAGTATTTTTTTAGATAATAAATTATTGCTAAAATATTTTATTGATAAAAAAGATGAAAGTTTATCAGAAAATATTATGGCTGATCCAGTTCTTATATCAAAAGCTATAGAAGGGGTTAAAGATATATTTGAGTCTAATGATTATTACCGTTATTTGCCTTTTATCGGTGATGCTAGAAAGCTTAAGAGACTAATAAATACAATTTTATTACTTAATATTGAAAAAACTGATTTTGATAATTGTGATTTCAACAAAAAAGATCTTACTAATTTATTATTAATTTATATCAATTATCCTAATATATTTAGAACTATTTATAATACTGAAACTGCAGGCAAAAATGGATTTTTTTCAGTTTTGGTTAAGGATAAGGAAAAATATAAAAATTCATCTTTGTACGAAAACTACTTAAGAAATCTTTCAGAAAATCAAAAATTTATTTTAGATGAAGTTTTTAATGTAACTCAAAGAATTAAGGATAAAACTATCAATCAAGAAATATTGACTTCATATGCTTGCTTTAATGGTTCAGAATGGAATGGAAACAATAGAAATTTAGAAAGATATCTGAATCTTATAATCAATACATCTTTTCCTGCTAAGATTGAACAGTATAGATTTTATGTTAATTGTGTACATGAATTATTATTAAATAAAACTATTGAAGATTTATTTAATAGTAAAGAATTTTCTCTTGAAAATGGTGAAGATACTCATGAACAATTCTGGAGAACTTTAGTTAATAATGTGTATGAAATAACTAATTATAAAAAAACAAAAGAGATAATTGGTTACGCTCTTAAGAACTTAAACAAATATTCATTGTTAAAAATTAGAAGTTTTAGAGAAACATTAATTATATTTATCGTTAAATTACTTAATGATATAGGCTGGATTGATAAAAATATAAAGCAGTATGATAATACAGATAAAAATATAGCTAAAATTGCAGAATGGATTTTTGGGGAAGGTGATTTTAAGGAAGAAGGGGTTTTAAACATTTTAGGAGAAGAAGAAAAAGGTGTTTTAGCGCTATATGATATATTGAATTTTCGTATTTCTTGTCATGAAAGTAGAGGATTAGATATATTTAATTTAACAAGGGCTTTAGTTAACCATATAAATCCTAAAATAAGTGTTAAAGATATTAATAAAGATTTTGTTAAAAATGAAATGCGTGAGATATCTCAAAATATTTTTATGACTTTTAAGTCTCGTTATATTGAGCAACAAAAAAATATTTTTGATGAAATAGATAAGCTTACACTGAATGATGTAGGTGGATATAATAGTTCTAATAAGATTAAAGGTGAAGGAATAAATAATGAATTTTCTTTGTTGAAATTTAAAATGAAATCTTTTATTATTTATCAATTAGGAAATACCATAAATGATGATACAGGAATTGGTTGCGGATACTATGATGTTAGTGGAAACAAAGATAGTAAAGGCATAAATAAAGAATTTAATGAGTATTTATTTGAAATTTGTTTTAAAGCAGAGAATAATAGTACAACTAACTATACGCATTTTTTAGATTATTTATTAGCACATTTGTCTAGAGATTATGTACTTGATATAAATTTGATATTAAATGTTTTAGATAAAAATTCACTCATAACTTATTGGAAACACAGAAGAAATGATATTAAAGCACTAAAATTTGAAAGTAAAAATATTCAAATAATAACAGGTAGCTATACTGCATCTTATGATAAACATTTAGTAGATATTTATAAAGTACTTGATGCATTATTACCATCAAATGAGTAGTATTACGGTGATTCATCTTGAGTAAAAGTATGGAAAAACTATTGATTATATTTGATGATATAAATAGATGTTTGAAATCTGAAAATATAAAAAGTGAAGTAATGTATTAAAAGAATTAAGCAGCCAAACATGAAATGAGGTGGAGATTTTGGCTAAGATTATACCTCAATATATTACAACTAATATGACTCCAGGAGAAAAAGAGCTTCTAAATTTCTTGCATAAATTGCCAGATGATTATATAGTCTATTATACAATAAATGTAAATAATAAAGAACCCGATTTTATTGTTGTTGGTAAAAAAATAGGGGTAATGGTGATTGAAGTAAAAGACTGGGACCTTGATTATATTAGAAGATTTGATAAGAAATCAGTCAATTTAAAGAATAGAAGTAATGTAAAAAACCCATTAGTTCAAGCCCAAGAGTACAGCAATGAACTATTAAACATTATTAAAGATAAATATATATATGGTTATCCAGTTAATAAAGTAGTTTGTTTTTGTAATATTACTTATTCTGAATATATGGAATTTAAAGATAATAGAGGTACGAAAATATCTGACATATTAAAACCCGAAGATATTATTTTTAAAGATGAATTGCAATCACTTAAAAGTAATACAAGAAGACGAAGAGATAAACAGGGTAAATATCATATACCTGATGCAAATAATGATTACATAAAATTATTACAAGACAAATTTTATCATACATTTACAAGAGATATGACTGATAAAGATGTTAAAATTTTTAGTAGTGCCATTTATCCTCAATTTATTATAGATGATGATGAACCAATTTTTAAAGCATTAGAATGGGATCAAATACTTATGGCAAAAAGTATTCCCACTGAGCATGAACTTATAAGAGGTAATGCAGGAACAGGTAAATCAATAGTACTTCAAACAAAAGCATTATACATAGCAAGCCATAAGCCTAATGCAAAGATACTTTTAATTTACTTTAACTCATGTATAAAATCTCATATTTATGCTAAAACAAAAGAATTAAAATATAATAAACAAATAGAATTAAACTATTATGAGAGTTGGAAGGAAAAAAAAGGTCAATATGACTATATTTTAGTTGATGAAGGTCAAGATTTTGACAATGGTATGTTGAAGGAACTTAAAGACTCTCTTAAGAAAGATGGAATAATTGTTATTGCTTCTGATGGAGCACAAAATGTATATGGAAGACAACATAATCTAGATCCAGATGGGGAAGATATTGTTATTGATATCAAAAAAAAAGTTGATCTATTAACTAGAAATTATCGTACAACAGAAGAAATCTTTGTATTTGCATATACTTTCCTGAAAAATGAAAAATTAAAAGCACAATTATCTGAGAATAAATATAACAGTAATTATAGTACAAAGATAAAAGAACACTTTAGAAGTGGTGAAATGCCTATATTAAAGGAAGCCAAAGACGATGATGACGAATATAACATAATTAAGGATCATATAGAGTATTTATTAGTGAGAGGAGAACTAGCAAATAATATAGCTATTATTATTAATCAAAATGAAGATATTGAAAAGTATGTAAAAAGATTTCAAGAAGATAAATATTCAAAAGTTAAGTTATATAGCGATAAAAAAGACTGTAAACCTGAGGATAATGAAGCTTTTATATATACAAGGCATAGTGCAAAGGGTTTAGAATTTAAACACGTTATCTTGTGTGGTATAAAAGACGATAAAGCATCCACTTATCATAAGTCTACATTTGTAGCTATGACTAGAGCTAAATATAGTCTGATGATTATATATAAAGAAGAAGCAAAGAAATATGATAATGTAAAAGTTATTAAACAAGTTTATCAGGAACTCAGCCGTGAATATAATATTGAAAAGGATTCGAAAAATCGTTATAAGCTATATGGTGAACAGCTTTTAAATAAGATGAAGACAATAGTTGGGATTAGAAAAATAACAGCTAATATGGATAAATATACTGCTCCTGAAGCGTTAGAAATAATAGATAGGCTAATAGATAACTCATTTAATGATGTTAGCAATTTTCAAAATAAAATTATTGAGAAAACAAATTCCACTAAAAATCAGACAAGAGTTAAAAATCAGCATATCAGATCAAGTGAAATTGTAAAACCAAGTGGAGAATATGAACGAGATATACAAGTGCTTAAAAAGAAGATAGAAGATGAAAAGAAAAAGACAATTGAGAAAGATAGAAAACTTAAAACTATTCAAAAGCAATATAAGAATAAGGTAGATGACCTCGAAAAAGAGCTGATTAAAAAAGACTTTACTATTACAAATTTAGAAACAGCAGCAACAAAACAAGATAATGTGAAAATGTATAATGAAAATATTTCTTATTTAAAAGATGATAGTATTTCTAATACTAGCATATTTAAAAGAGGATTATTAAAGAAAATTGTATTTATTACTATTGGAATATTAATATTCTTATGTTATCGTGATCCTATAAATATATTTAGAGAAGGACATACTATCGGTATAAGTGATGATTCAGCAGTAAAAAACAATAAGAAAACTATTTACTTAAAATCAACAATGATACCAGGTAAAGATGGGAATGGAGCAAAAGTAATCCAAAGCTATATTAATATATATATTGATGATGTCAAAATAGATGAGCTTTCAGGTTTTCATCAGAGTGATTCGATGATAAGTATTGAAGAAAGCGATTCAAGTACAGAATTAGTATTTAATGGTGAAATAAAACAAAATAGTAATAGTAAAAAGAAAAACTATGAAAGCTATAGTTTATCAATAACTAAATCAGTTAAGATTGTTTATTCTAATACCTATAATTCTATTATGATTAATGACAATTCCTTTGAGATGCACCAGTTAAAAGAGTTAAAAAATTGTATCCAGGGTATGGATAAGTTGGAGATAGGAAAGAAGAATAATCAGATTATCATAGAGTATAACAATTAAAAATTTTAGAAACATGGCTGGTAACGTTAATTAATACGTTACTGGCTATTTTTATGAATAATACATTACCGTGGTAGTAAATATATAAAATTATTTAAAAATTTTAACAAAATAAAATTGCAATATGTCGTGGTAATGTCGTAAAAGTATATGCTAATATTATATCAAGCCAATAAACATAGGCTTTACGTACGTATTATAGATAATTTATAAAAATGTTTTAATTTAGCTTTAATCATATATATATTAAATTATCTCTATTATTAATGTACTCGCGATTACAGAATTAAATTAATTAATGAAAGGAAGTTTTAAAATGGCAACAGGAAAAGTAATAAGTAAAACAGCAGTATATTATGGTCCAAGTACCTCTTATCCTTCAGATAACAGTTATGCAGGACCAAATGATTCAGTAACTATTTTATGGTCGGAAGGATCATGGTATTATATTGAATATCCAGCTGGTTCAAAAAGAAAAAGAATGTATATTAGAAAAAGTGCGGTTTCTCAAGTGTCAGGAAGTGTTTCAACGTATTATGTAAATAAACAGACAAGATATTGTAATCATGGAACAGACACTTATTGTGGTCCATCAAGTAGTAGATATGTAAATGCTGGATCAATAAGCAAAGGAGAAAAAGTTTACTATTTGTATTCAAAAAAGGAAAATAACTATGCTCTTATTGAATATAATGTAAGTGGGGGTAAACGAAAACGTGCATGGGTTGATTCCATGAAGTTATGTATTTCACCAGTAGAAATAAAATTCTATGATTACCTATCTAATGGTTGGACACAAACTCTAGCATGGAATGGTGTATCTACACAAGGAAATTATGGGCATTTGGGTAATGATTTAGTGAAATCTACTAAAGATGTAAAAGCAATCTATGATGGTGATGTGGTATTTTCAGGGTATACAACATGGAATGGGAATGTTGTTCAACTCAAGCATACATTAAATAGTAAGGTATTTTATTCATTTTATGCTCATTTAGATTCTAGGTTAGTAAGTAGCGGAAGCGTATCTGCTGGGCAAAGTATTGGTGTTATGGGAGGAACTGGAAACAACGGTAAGGGATATCGAGCCCATTTGCATCTTGGTATATATTTAGCAAAAACAAATGGGGCAGATACTCCAGGATATAATAAAGATAGTAATGGTAATAAACAATATTTTGAGCATGGTGTAGTGTATAAAGATTTCACATCTTTAAGTGGTTTTTCAGCAAGATATTTTGATCCAGAAAAGGTTATTAATTCTGAGGGACAGTGTATCTTAAATAACTATAAAGAGTTCTAGATAAAAGTGTTAAGAGATAAACTCCTTAGTAAACTCAGATGATGTTACTAAGGAGTTTAAATGTTATATTAATACTTTACTCTGTATATATTACCAAAGTCACCTAAAACTTTTTTGGACATATATAAATGAAAGTGCTTATCGTAAAAATCTATATAGCCAATATTAAAACCATCAATTTGTTTTTCTTTGAGTATCATATTATTATCTATTGAAAGTATAGAGATAGAGTTACTATTAGCAATTGCTAAAGTTAAATATTTACCATCTGACCAACAATAATTTCCTGTAAATTCATAAACTATTTTATCATTGATGATATCTAGTAGCACGGATTTGTTTACATAGTTCTTTTCATCAAAATAATTTAAAATAAAGTATTTATTTAGAGGAGAACATGATTCTAATATATAATTATCTTTAAAAATATGTGTTTCTTTAGTAGAAAGGTTATATTTTACAATTCTATTATTTTTGCCAATGTCTGATGTATCAAAATATAAATGATCTTCGTAGTCCCAAAAAATTTGAAAAATACTTGCTCCATATGGGGTGCCAGTTTCCCAATTGTGTGCTTGTTGATAGATTAGGCTCCATTTTTTGTTTGATATATCATAGATATAAACTTCCTCTATATTATCTTTGCCAGATAAAACATATGCTATTTTAGTATTTAATGTATTTATTCTATAGTTATTAATCCACTGATCTTTTTTAAGTATACCTGTAAAGTCAATATGTTCAATAGAATTATTATTAATATTTAATATATCCGTTCCTGAAAGTAGTACTCTACTATTGTCAATCCAAATCACACTTGTTTTATTTTCTTTATGTGTAGAATTCATGTATTCTTCATCTGAAATGTAATTATCTAAACTATTTAAATATAATTTTGTTTTAACGTGTCCGTGGTCAATAATTTCATCTGGATAGAATACTTCAAGAATAAAGTTATTTTTATCTGGAGAAAAAAATTTATATTCTGCATGTGTATTTTCTTTAATCAATTGTATTTGAATATCATCTTTACAATTATCATTATTATTTACATCATTAGCTTGATTGTCATCAGATTCTAATATGTTTGTTTCTGGTAGTTGATTATTTTTTGCATCATCTGTTTTCTTATTTTCATTAGTAATGTTAGTATTTTCTTCCTGTATATTATTTACTTGCTTAGAGCAGGCAGAAAATACTAATAAACATATCAATATTATTAATATTAAATATTTATTCTTCATTTTTCACACAACTTTCTATATAGATTATATTTAATGTTATTATACACAATTAGTAATTAATTGTATAGAAAAAAATATCAACAAAGAACTATATAAAAACAAAGATGTTACCTTAATTGGTAGGCTTAATGCTATACTTAATGCTATAGATCATAAAAAATTATGAATAAATTTTTTTGCAGTTTTAGTATAACCATACACATGGTCAATGCCTGCTTACCATGAGCACAACATTTCTTAAAAAAATAATCCAAATTAAAAGCTATCCTAGGTAGATATCCCAGATCTTCCAATAGAGTAAACAACGGAAAAAATATAGCCATAGGGGGTAGCATAACAGATATTACCCAGCCTAGAGTTCTGAACAATCCCAAAACAAGTACGTCATGGAGCCAAGAAGGAGCATTAATCCAGTTGAAGAACTCTGTCAGTTTTAATTCTGCATTGCAAAACATGTTTGATAGCAATGATGAAGGATAGTTAGCACCTATAATTGTTATCCAGAATATGATTCCAAGTAGTAAAAGCATTATTGGAATTCCAAGTGCTTTGGAAGTAATGACTTTATCAATTTTCCTATCAAAATCTCTATGTTGCTTTTTATGTTCTGTTATCACCTTATCGGCTATTTTCTCAGCTTTTTCAATTATACTAGATACAATTTTCTCTCTAAGATTATTAATATTCATGTGATGAACTACTTCAAGATCTTCTTTAATGGTTTCTATCTTATCCATGATTTCATTATGAGTGGATAAATCAATATCAAGATATTTTACTATGGATTGTATTATTGAATTATCTCCATCTAGTAATCTTAACGAAGTCCATCTCATATCTAAAACATCATCTTTGAGTATAGGAGATATAAGAGGACATATTTCATCAACAGCATCAGTTATCTGCTTATTATAATTAATAGATATAGGGGATAGAGTTTCTTTTGTTCTAATCATACTATGTAAACTATCTTTTAATACATCAAGACCTATACCCCTTCTAGCGTTAGTAGGAACAACTGGAATTCCAAGTTCTTCAGATAATTTTCTACAATCTATATCAATACCTTTTCTCTTGGATTCATCAATTAGGTTAACACATAGAATAACATTACTTGTAATTTCAAGTATCTGGATTACTAGATTGAGATTCCTTTCTAGGCATGTGCTGTCTGCAACCACTACTACAGCATGAGGTTTACCAAAGCATATAAAATCTCTGGCTATTTCTTCTTCAACAGAGTTTGATAAAAGGGAGTACGTACCTGGTAGGTCTACGAGGATATATTTTTGTTCCTTATGAGTAAATGTACCTCTAGCATTAGTGACTGTTTTTCCCGGCCAATTTCCGGTATGCTGTTTTAGTCCTGTTAGGGAGTTGAAAACTGTACTTTTGCCTGTATTAGGATTACCTGCCAAAGCAATGACTATATCATCTGGAGATTGCAGGTCTACATTAAAACTATCTCTTAGAGTTTTTAGACCAGTGGATTGATTAGTAAGTCCCATTAAATAGACTCCTCCTTCTTAGGAATATATTCTACTATTATCTTAGATGCTTCTTCTAAGCGTAATGCTATAACTGACCCTCTAATTTCATATGCTACAGGGTCTCCACAAGGGCTTTTATACAAAGCTTTTATAAAAGTATCTTTTACTAATCCTAAATCAAGTAATCTTCTTCTAGTGATCCCATCAGCTTGTAATCTTAATAACTTACAATTTTTTCCTATCATAAGTTTATCAAGTGACATTATGTTACTATTTATACAAATCACCTCAATCATAATTTTTATAGGGATATATTTATTAATTTGAACATAACTTATAAAGTTAGCCGTAAGAAACTTTTTTAACTCATTTAGAATAATATATTTTAATAAAACCTGTTTGGTGCAAGTACAAAAAAATTTTTTGCAATAATAACTATAACTTAAATTAATCACTAAAAAATAATATTGGAGATTGGAATGTATATATTGAAGAGGAATAAATCTAGTAAAAAAATAATAAATTAGACTTAGGGAGGCGATAACCATCAATTTATCAGAGTTCTATACATTTAGAGGTTATGAGATACTCAATAGAGAAAATAATTATCTAACCCCCAGCATGGAAGATTATCTGGAAATGATATATAGAATATGTAAAGAAGAAAATTATGTAAGAATGAATCAACTTGCTAGTAATCTCAATGTAAGACCTTCGTCATCAACCAAAATTGTTCAGAAACTTAATTCAATAGGATTAGTTAATTATGAAAAATACGGATTAATAAATCTCACTGAAAAAGGGGAGAAGATAGGAGAATTTCTATATCACAGACATATGGTCATAGAAAAATTTCTTAATATTATTGGAGTTGAAGATAGCATATTGAAGGATACAGAATTAATGGAACATTATGTTAGACCAATGGTTCTTAAAAATATTGAACAGTTCATCAAGTTCCTGGATTCTAACCCTGGTATCCTACAAAAATATTATGAATACCTTAAAAATAATAATCAGCAGTTTTAAACATGGACGTTTAATCTGCTGACGTAATATTACTTTTTTTAATTACCTTCAATTACATTCTGCATATCATACATACCTTCAGATTTTTGGCTTAAGAACTTAGCAGCATTCACAGCTCCAACAGCAAAAATGTCTTTTGATAAGGCACTGTGATTAAGTTCTACTATTTCATCTTTTCCAGCAAAAATAATTGAATGCTCACCAACGATTGTACCACCTCTAACAGCATGTATACCTATTTCTTTTGAATCACGTTTAACTCTTTCCTTAGATCTATCATAAGTATAGGAATATTCATTATTGAGAGAAGCATTGATTGAATCAGCAATAGCTAATGCTGTACCACTAGGAGCATCAATCTTTTGATTGTGATGTTTCTCGATGATCTCAATATCAAAATTTGCTGAGGTAAGGGTTTGAGCAGCTTTCTTTACTAAGTTAAGTATCAAATTAACTCCAAGTGACATATTAGCTGATAAAAGGATAGCAATCTCTTTACTAGCTTCATTAACTAAATTGATTTGTTCATCATTCAGACCAGTTGTACATAAAACAACAGGTATTTTTCTAGACTTTGCATAGTCGATTAATGAAGGTACAGCTTTGGCTGTGGAGAAGTCGATTATAACATCTCCTTCAACATCTAGAGTGTTAATATCAGTAAAAACAGGGTAGGGGTTATCAATATGATCAGATATATCAATACCTGCTACTATAGAGGCATCATTATCTTCTTCTACTATTTTAGAAATTACCTGTCCCATTTTCCCATTACAACCATGCATTATAATTCTAGTCATTGTAAAACTCCTTTCATTTTAAAAGCTTTCCACGAAAAAAAGTAGTTTTTTCCATAGTATATAAATAACCACTGAATACTGAATCAAAATGTATTCAGTGGTTTTAATGATTTAGATAGTTATTCCTAATTTTTTAATTGCATTCTCAACTCGTAATCTATTAGCTGGTTCCATATCTGTTAATGGTAAGCGACATGGGCCAGATGGAAGACCTAAATAATTCATAGCAGCTTTTACTGGTATCGGATTGACTTCACAGAAAAGTGATTTAATCAATTCATGTAATTTAAGTTGTAGATCAAGACTTCCTTTTACATCCCCAGTTAAAAACTTGGCTACTATGTCATGAGTTTCTTTTGGTAGAATGTTTGCTACTACGGAGATAACACCTTTACCACCTAGAGAGAGTAGAGGTACTATCTGATCATCATTACCAGAATATAGATCAAGATTACCTTCGCATCTAGCAACTAATTCAGTAATATGACCTATGTTTCCACTAGCTTCCTTTATAGCAACGATATTATCTACTTTTGATAATTCTACTGCAGTATCAACATCAATGTTAAGACCTGTTCTTGATGGTACATTATATAATACAACAGGGATATCAACGCTGTTGGCAATAGAAGAAAAGTGTCTAATCAATCCTTTTTGAGTAGTTTTATTATAATAAGGAGTCACTTGCAATAGACCGTCAGCACCAAGCTTTTCAGCTCTCTTAGATAATTCAATACCATGCTTAGTGTCATTGCTTCCAGTTCCAGCTATGACAGGTACTCTTTTATTAGTCCTGTCTATTGCCACTTTTATACATTCAAGATGTTCCTCATCATTAAGTGTTGATGATTCACCAGTTGTACCACAGATAACAATACAATCAGTTTTATTTTCTATTTGAAAATCAATTAATTTTTCTAACCCTTCAAAGTTAACACTCATATCATCGTTAAATGGTGTTACTATCGCTACACCAGATCCTGTAAAAATAGACATATAACAACCTCCTAAGATTTTATATACAAAATTATTTACCTACATCTATAAACTTTACATTTTATTATTACTTACTATTTTCCTTGAAATCTTTTACGTGACATAGTCACTCATGTTTATCTTATAGAAAAGTCCTATTTCTAAAGCATATGAAATGCTCAAAATAGCTTTTTATTCTACTTTAGTATATCTGTTTTTCACCAAAACATCAATATAAGGTAAGCAAATATTTACGATTTCATGTGGAAATTTATTTTTATGATTATCAGACCTCCTATTTCTATTACTTACTTAATATATTATATTGCTATTAACTAAAATAATTGAAATTTTTGTTTAATATTTCAGTAATTAGTGGAGGATAAGATTTAAATAAAAAACAGTCGGCGTTATGTGCCGACTGTGAAATAATCAAATAAAATGTCACAAGTAGCACCCCATATATAATAATATATATGACAGTTATATAGCTATTGACTATATACCCAGACAGAAAATAAAACAGGTATTTTCTTCTTCGGCACCTTACCCTTTCAATAATTATCACTTTTGCCTGAACAAATCAAATTACTTACTAATGTAAAATGCTCCTCTACCATACTAAACTATTAAATTTTGTATTATAATATCACTAATGTAGATATTTGTCAAATATTATCTACTCAAAATTTCCCACTTAATAATTAAAGGTGGGAAATTTGAGCTGTCTATTAAAGATTAGATTAATTTTTGAAGTATCTTATTACTTCTTTCAATGAATTTAGTCATTGCTTCAGGGGATAACTGCTTATGACTTATCATAGCTAAATCATAAATTTGATTACAGAATATATCAGTATTCTCGTTATCCTTATTATCAATGATATATTTAACTAACTTGTTTTTCTTGTTAAGTAGAAGACTTTCATTACTTGGCATAGCTGCGCTGTCCATTCCAAACATACCGTACATTTTGCTCATATCCTGCATTCTACGAGATTCTTCAGGTAATATTATCATAGCTGATATATCTTCTGATTTTAGATTCTCCATAGTTACAGTAAGATTTTCATTAGCAAGAGCTTTTCTGAATACAGTTTGAACTTCTTCACTAAGTTTTTTGTTGTCTTCTTCACTTGTACTGTCTTCATCTTTTAGACTATCAGTAAGGTCAGCATCTATTCTAGCGAATTTTATATTGTTTTCACTTTCCTTCATCTCAATATGTGAAATATAAGGTTGGTCAATAGTTGTATTCATTATGACAGCTTCCATACCATTATCTTTGAACATCTTGATGTATTGAGATTGAAGAGTTTCATCTGTTACATAATAAACTTTATTTTCATGTTTTTCTTTATTTCTATCTAAATACTCTTCAAGAGTTACATAATCGCCAGTTGTTGTTTTATATAAGATGATTCCCTTTGTTTTATCAAAGAACTTATCGTCTTTTAAGCATCCGAATTTAATGAATGGATGAATATCATCCCAGAATTTTTCATAGGATTCTTTTTCTTTCTTATATAATGAATTAAGTTTGTCAGCAACTTTTTTGGTGATGTAGTTAGAAATTTTCTTAACGAATCCATCATTTTGTAAGAAACTTCTTGATACATTAAGTGGAAGGTCAGGACAATCTAAAACACCTTTTAACAATAATAAGAATTCAGGAATAACCTCTTTGATATTATCAGCAACAAAAACTTGGTTATTATATAATTTGATTTGTCCTTCCATTGTATCAAATTGATTTCCAAGTTTAGGGAAATAGAGGATTCCTTTTAAGTTGAATGGATAGTCCATATTAAGGTGAATCCAGAATAAAGGTTCTTTGAAGTCCATAAAAATCTTTCTATAGAATTCTTTATACTCTTCATCAGTACACTCATTAGGTTTCTTCAAGTATAGAGGTGTAGTATCATTTAATGGTTTTGGTGCTTCTGGTTCTTTAACTTCACCATTTTCCTCTTCATTCTCTACTTTAGGTTCTTCCTTATTAGGATTGATAAGATAGATTTCTATAGGCATTAGAGAACAATATTTTTGGATAGTGCTTTTGACTGTCCATTCATTCAAGAAGTCTTTTCCATCTTCACCAATGCTTAATGTAATTTTGGTTCCTCTTTCAGTTCTATCACTATCGCTCATTTCGTATTCATTACCACCGTCACTTACCCAGCGTACAGCTTTTGCTCCTTCTTTATAAGAAAGAGTATCTATTGTAACTTTTTCTGCTACCATGAATGCAGAATAGAAACCAAGTCCAAAATGACCTATAATCTGATCTTCATTAGCCTTATCCTTATATTTATTAAGAAAATCTTCAGCACCAGAGAAAGCAATCTGGTTAATATATTGTTTAACCTCTTCATCAGTCATACCGATACCATTATCTATAAAAGTTAAAGTTTTCTCTTTGTCATCAACGATAACTTCAATCTTGAACTCATTATCTTCTGGTAGAGAAGTCTCTCCCATTGCATCCAATTTCTTTAATTTAGTTATAGCATCACACCCATTGGAAATAAGCTCTCTTACAAATATATCATGGTCAGAATATAACCATTTCTTAATTATTGGAAAAATATTTTCACTATGGATGGATAAATTCCCTTTTTCAGTACTCATTCTTAACTCCTCCTAACGTTTTTCATATGTGTTATTAAAACTTATATAAAATATAATAAATGTATTTTCAATAGATGTCAAGACAAAATTAGCACTCGTCTAAGAAGAGTGCTAACAAAAAGAAGCTTTAATGTTGTAAACTGTGTATTTTAGCCTTTAAACAGCTATACCATGTTTTTTGAAAAATGTTTTTACAGAGTTATCCCAATAATTTTCTAAGGTTTTATCTAAGGTGAATATGTTCATGGAGCTTCCAGTAGTACACTTTAGAACGTTATCTTCAAATAAGATATTGATGAATAATCCATTTACATTATCAGCTTTAATACTTAATTCATGTTTCTTAACCATGCTTTCTATTTTATCATGGGGTAGGGCAAAGACAATCTTCAGATATGAAGGGGTCTTATTTCCTTTTATCATATAAAAAGCAATATCCTTTATCTCTGACCATTTGACCAGTTTTCTATCTCCAAGTATCTCTATTTCATCTGACGATAGGTATTTTTTATTTAAATCACAGGATATATTAAACTTAGTAAAAGTATTAAGTTCTACACTTGATACTTCAAATTCATCAAACATATTTTCTCTTAATAGATTATTCATAAAAAGTTTTATATCAATTACGTTAAAAGATACCATTTAGCACCATTCCTTCCAAATTACCTATCTATATTATACTCTTAAAGTATATCATACAAAATAGAGGTAGAACTTTCAATACTTTTATTGTAATATTATTAAGTAAGTAGTATACCAATCAAAACACAGCATATTTTTAAAAACATGTATAGAAAGTAGAGTTGTTCACATATGAATAAGTTAAGTAGAGATTTCTATGAAAGAGATACTTTGATAGTTGCAAAAGAATTATTAGGTAAACATCTAGTATATAATGATAGCAATGAAGAGGTTGTAGTAAAAATAACTGAGGTTGAAGCATACAAAGGAATTGACGATAAAGCTTGTCACACTTATGGAGGGAGAAGAACGCCTAGAACCGAAGTGATGTGGGGTGAAGCTGGACATGCGTATATTTATATCATATATGGGATGTATTATTGCCTTAATGTAGTTACAGAAAATATTGATAATCCATGTGCTGTATTGATTAGAGGAGTAGAACCAGTTAAAAACATTACTAAAATGTCTTACAATAGATATAATAAAGCATATGAAGAGCTTAACAGTTATCAAAAGAAAAACTTTTCTAATGGACCTGGTAAGCTGTGCAAAGCCTTGGCACTTGATCGTACTCATAATGGGATGGATTTGCTTTCTGACAATTTATATATATGTGATAACAAAGAAAAAATCCTAGATATAAAAAAATCAAAACGAATCAATATTGATTATGCAGAAGAAGCAGCTGATTACTTATGGAGATTTTATATATAAGTATTTAAGTTGAATTAATCATAAAAAGAAAGGAAAAAGAATAATGAGAACAAGTATGAGTTATGCAAAAGATTTAATGACATTTATTAAAAACAGTCCTTCCCCATATCATGGAGTTATAGAGGGGAAGAAATTACTAGATAGAGCAGGATTCACAGAACTAAAAATGAAAGATGAGTGGCAGATGCAAAGAGGTGGAAAATATTATATTATCCCTTACTCATCAACAATAATAGCTTTTACAGTAGGAGAATTAGTTGATGATATGGGATACAAAATAATATTATCCCATACTGATAGTCCAAGTTTCAAGATAAAACCTATCTCTGAAATCAAAACAGAAAATTATATTACACTTAATACAGAAGTCTATGGAGGACCTATATATTATACATGGTTGGACAGACCTTTATCATTAGCAGGTAAGGTAGCATTGAAATCAGATAATCTCATGAAACCAACAATAAAATATATGGATTTCAAGAAATCTGTACTGACAATACCAAGTTTAGCGATTCATATGAATAGAGATGTCAATGAAGGTGTCAAGTTCAATCCTCAAAAAGATACTTTACCGCTAATTGGACAGATTAATGATGTACTGGAAAAAGATAATTACCTAGTATCACATATCGCAAAAGAACTTGATGTGGAAGTAGATGATATATTGGATTTTGAACTATTCCTTTACTTAATAGGCGAGGGGAATATTATTGGTATTAATGATGAATTTGCTCAATCTTCTAGATTGGATAATCTAGCTATGGTATACTCTAGTCTTTCAGCAATTGCAAGTACAGAAAATGAAAGCGGTATTAATATAGCTGCTTGTTTCGATAATGAAGAAATAGGAAGCAGAACTAAGCAAGGTGCAGATTCAGTTATGTTTGCTAACATATTAGACAGGATATCCTTGGGACTAAGTAGAACGAAAACAAAACACTATAGAATGTTAGATGAATCATTCATGATATCAGCAGATGCTGCCCATGCATTACATCCTAATGCTGTAGAGAAAAATGACCCAACTAACAAACCATTGATTAATGAAGGTATCGTCATAAAACTAAGTGCAAAACAAAGTTATGCTACTGATTGTGAATCAACTGGCGTAATACAGCAGTTATGTGACAATATAAATATTCCTTACCAAAAATACGTTAATAATTCAACTATACCAGGAGGAAAAACATTAGGACCTATTACTACATCTTATGTACCTATAAAAACAGTGGACGTAGGAGTACCTATGCTTGCAATGCATTCAGTCAATGAATTAGTTGGTGTAAAGGATTTATTGGATATGGATAAACTATTTAGTAAGTTCTATAGTTTATAGACATTAAAATATTGATATATTAAATAGAACTAAGTAATTGCTATAGAATCAGCATTTATTTAGTTCTATTTAGCTTATAGAATCCAGGGAAATATATTGAATTTATTGAATGGGCATTTAAATGTTGAAGTGTAATTTATATACATGGTATAAAATGTGAAGTTTTACGTAAAATAATTTATATCAATTAACTAAAAAGCTAAAAGAGCCTTTTAATATTTTTACATTTATGGTAATATTAAGTAGTATTAATAACTACATTGTGCAGTATAGATGTTGAGGAGGCTATTCATTGAATTTTAAAATCGTAGTAGACAGCAGTTGTGATTTAACTAAAGAGATGAAACAAGATATGAACGTAGAGATAACCCCACTTACCATAGAGCTAGAGGGTACAAGATACAGGGATGATGATTCATTTGATGTTGAGGAATTTGTTGCTCAAATGAATGCAAGTGCTAATGTGCCTAAAACTGCATGTCCTTCACCGGCGGACTATATTGATAGATTTGCGGGAGAAGAAGAAAACGTATTCGTTATAACATTATCAAGTAAATTGAGTGGAAGTTATAACAGTGCTGAAATTGCAAAAGACATTTATCTTAGTGAAAATGATAATAAGAATATACATGTTTTCGACTCACTTAGTGCATCAGCGGGTGAAGTACTATTAACATTGAAGATTGACTATCTTGCAAAGCTGGGAAAAACTTATTCACAAATAGTAGAGAGTATAGGTAACTATATCAAAGAAATGAAGACACTATTTGTACTGAATAAACTGGATAATCTTGTAAAAACAGGAAGAATGAGTCTAGTAAAAGCTGCTATAGCTAATGTACTTAATATAAAACCTGTATTAGCTTCTAATGGCAAAGGTGAAATAATTATGATAAACAAAGGTAGAGGTATTAACAAAGCTATCAGCAAAATGGTTGCAGCAATAGGTGAGACTAAAGTCAATCTAGAAGATAAGTTGTTGGTTATAGCACATTGTAATTGTTTCAAAAGGGCTAATACAATAAAAGATAAGGTTAATGATATGTATAATTTTAAGGATATATTTATTGTAGAAATGAAAGGGCTTTCTTCTACTTATGCTAATGATGGAGGAATAGTTATAGCTTTTTAAATATAGACTCTGTTTAGTGGTGTTAGTTACTAAACAGAGTCTTTTAATTATTCATTGAGCTTATTGACTTTTTTTTCTGCAAAAACAATGAGTTCATACAGTCCTGTTGCCAATAAAGCTAATATGATGATGCTCATCATTACCCAATCCATCTTGAGTACTTGACTACCATAAACAATTAACTGACCAAGACCTGCTCTTCCAGCTATGAACTCACCTATGATAACACCGATAAAAGATAGTCCTATATTAACTTTCATGGTACTGATGATATTGGAAAAGTTAGCTGGAATAATAACTTTTTTGAGTACATCTATTTTTTTGCCATTGAAAGTGTAGATAAGTTTAACTTTTTCTTTATCCACATTTACAAAGCCATTGAATACATTTATGATTGTAACTACTATAGCAACTGTTAAAGCAGTTATGATTATTGACCTTTTATTATGACCTAACCAAACAATAAAAATAGGAGCTAGTGCTGTTTTAGGCAGGCTATTGAATACTATGAGATAGGGTTCCAGTATTTTGGATATTTTTTTATTCCACCATAGGATAATAGCTATTATGATACCTAAAACACTTCCTAATGCAAAACTGATAATTGTTTCATATAGAGTTACCCATATGTGATATAACAGGGAGCCATCCATTAACATTTCTATAAAGGTTTTAACAATTCTAGATGGAGAGCTGAATATGAAAGAATCAATTATTCCATATACTGAGCATATTTCCCAGGTAATTATTAGTACTGCCAATATTATTATTTGATATAACAGAATGACTTTTCGTTCTTTATAAACTTTTCTTAAATATTTATTTTGCTCAGGTGACATATTATGATTATTCATTTTTATCTAGCTCCTTCCATATAGCATTGAAATAATCACGAAATTCAGGAGCACTTCTGGAATTAAAAGGTGTCTTATTATCTACAGTAAGTTTGATATCGAATATTTTCTTAATGGTAGCAGGGCGTTTGCTAAGAACCACAACTTTGTCACCCATGCTGATAGCTTCATCTATGTGTAATAAAAAGTTACTATAGATTATTAACGGGAAGAAGTTCGACTTCTAGTTTGTCACCATCCCATAGAATATCTTTAATGATTTTATTTATCAATATCTTTTTTTGTTCATTTGATAATAGATTATGTATACTGCCATTAGTCAAATAATTAAGATTATAATCTTTATCAGTATCGTTGGTAGTGGTAGCAATGAGCATTTTCAACTGTTTATTCAGTGATTGTAGTTTATCATCCATTTGTTCAATTTCATATATTATATATTTTGATGCTGAAGAAGTTTTACTTGATAATATCAGAGTCAATTGATAGATTGCATTCTTGGTTTCACTGATTTCCTTTTCTAATTTGATTATTTCTTCGTCTTTATCAAAATCAGTTTTGGTATTAATGTAGTTTTGTAATTTATCAATAAGCTTATCAACTGATAGATATTGTTCTATTGAGTCAAAAATTATTTCTTCACATAAGTTTCCTTTCAGGTTTTTTACGTGGCAGTCAGTATTATGAGTAGATTCTTTTACACGGCATTTATAATAGAAATGTTTCACATGTTTATCCTCGTATTTACTAATTATTTTTAGTGGTACTCTACAATTTTTACATTTGATAAGAGGTGTCAGAATTGCTGTCTTACTGCCTAAAGAGTAATTTCTATGTAAATTGCTTAACAATATATTTTGGATTTTTATCCAATTGGTTGATGTAACAATGGGGTGGTGAACACCGATGGAAATAATCCAACTGGACAGCTCATTTTTGTGAGGAGCATTCTTTTTCTCATTATTCTTATTGTAAGCCATAATTCCATGGGTTCCATCAAAATCTTGACTACTTAATTCTTTATTGATTAATGAATTATTTTCTAGGAAATAATTATAGGCTTCATTATCAGCAGCCATATAAACTGGATTAGTCAATATGTTCTTTAGAGAGCTGATATTAAAGTCTTTATTGTTTCTAGTCTTCAAGTTGTTTTTTAGCGTATATAGCTGTAATTTGGTAAGAGAGCCGAATTCTAAATACTTATTGAAGATTATTTCAACCAATTTACTTTCTTGGGGTACGTTAGAGAGTATGGATATTGATTTTCCAGTACTTTCATCTACTATTCTTGTTGATTTATAGCCTATAGGTGTTATGCCTCCCAGCCATCTACCTGTTTCAGCTAATTTGTACATGTTATCTTTGATTCTTTCAGCGATTGTTTCACGCTCCAACTGGGCAAAAACGCTTGCTATATACATCATAGCTCGCCCCATAGGGGTAGAAGTATCAAAATGGTCCCTTATACTGACAAATTCAATATTATGGGAGGTCAGCAGCTCTAATATATTGGAGAAATCCAACACATTCCTACTGACTCTATCTAATCTATAACATATGAGAACATCAAATTTTCTCTCTTTTGCGTTACTAAGCATTTCTTGATATTTGGGACGTTTGGTATTACCACCTGAAAAGCCTTCGTCTTCGTATATGTACAGATTGTTAACATTGAAATTATTATAAGCATATTCTTTACATAACTCTATCTGGTTTTTAATGGATTCGCCTGATTCGGTTATCTTGGATTTTCTTGAATAGATTCCTATATTCATTTAACTACTCCTTATATTTATTATATATAAGTATATGAATATAATTAGAGTTTAAGAGCAGAAAATTAATTCTGCTCTTAAGAGAGTGTAGAGTATGATATTATTAAATATCGATAAGGATATTCACATTCATAATTACTGCTTAGTAGGATTAACCTTATTCCGATGCATTTCTTCTGCAATTTCCCTTGCATGGATTAAGGTTTTTAAGATAATACTTCTTGTTTGTTCATCAATAAGTTCTCCATGGAATCTTAGACCATCAACTTCTTCCAATTTCTCGATAAAAGTATCAAGATCAACATCTATGGATTTATTATCGTCTAACTCCCTAATGGGAAGAGAGTTATTACTTCTCCCTAGCAGATAATCAGTGGTAGTATTTAAAGCTAAAGCAATTCTATTAATTATTTCGCCCTTAGGCTCTCGAAGGTTATTCTCATATCTTGACATTGTTGCTTCTGTAACATGAACTTTACCAGCTAATTCTTTTTGAGTAAGCTGCTTTTTTTTTCTAAGATTTAATATTCGATAACCAATAGAATTATTATCCATTATAAACACCACTTTAAATAATTATTTTTGTTATATATATACCCTTTGAGATATTTCATTAATAGTATAATACTTACTTACCAAAATTAAAATTAGTATTACCAAAAATACAAACTATTAGTTGACACTTACCAAATGGTATGGTACGATTTACTTGTTCGAATGGTAAGTGCTGGGAGGTGAATGTATGAATACTTATAGATTAAAATCTGCCAGAGCTTCTATGGGATACACACAGGTAGAAATGGCAAGAAAGCTATCCATAACACAAAAAACTTACAATAGAAAAGAACTTGGAATAGTCGATTTCAATTTACGTGAAGTAACTAAAATTATTGAAATTTTGAAGCTAGATGTTGATAATGTGTATGGTATTTTTTTCAATGATAAACTTACCAATTGTATACCAAATGAAGCTTCTAAAAATGCTTAGTCAGAAAAAAATATCACTATAATACATATATTAAAGCAAATATGTATTAAAAAGCAAATATATATTTATGTTTAATAATATATTCTTGGAAAGAGACACTTAAGCTACTAAACATTAAAGATTGTAATGTACAATAGATTTTTAGTTCATTTCTATTAAATTTAATGCATGATTAATACATTTACTTATAATATTATTGGCTTAATTAGAATAAATTATGTTAGAATTTTAATAAAAAATAATGATTTATGGATAATAGATGTTATAATCAATATTCAAGATCATAATTAAAAATATGTTGTTGATAAAGAAGGTAACCTCATTACATTGGTAGCCTTTTTTATTTTAGACAAAAACACCTTAATTTTACTTAAGGTGTTTTCAAGGAGTCGTATATAAGTAATTACGAGAGAAGGTTTATTGTAATAACTGAGGTAGGAATAACGATATTTGAGGAAAGTTTGTAATCAATAATACAATAATTATTTCCACAACTAGAAAAGCTATTATCTTACGACTTATGGCTTCAACTTTCAAGCCGGATATACCACATGCCACGAATAGATTAACTGCCATAGGAGGTGTAATCATACCCACAGAAGTATTAACAACGATTATAATACCTAATAATATAGGGCTTATACCTAATGAAGCGGTAAGTGGTAACAAAATAGGTGCTACTAACAATATGATTGCTTGTGTTTCTAGGAAGCTTCCTAAGAATAGTAGCATAATATTAATCAAAGTAGTGATAACAATAGGATTTGATGATAAACTCATCATGGCTGTTGTTACCTTTGCTGGTATTTGAGCACTTGTTATAATCCAGGAAAATGAAGCAGAGTTAGCAATAACAAATAGTACAACAGCAGTACTTATTGCACTTTTTAGAATTACTTGCCCTAGATCTTTCATCTTTAATTCCTTGTAAACGAAGACACTGACTATAAAGGAATATATAACAGCAACGGCTGCAGCCTCTGTTGGTGTAAATACTCCACCATATATTCCGCCTAAAATAATTACAGGCATCAATAATGCTAAAATAGCTTCTTTAAAGGTTACTAGAATATTTTTTAAGCTTGTAGGTTCACCTTTTGGGAGATTTAATTTTTTGGAGTAATAGAGAATTACACCTATCAAACTAAGCCCAATAAGAATACCAGGAACAATTCCTGCCGTAAATAATGTGCTGATTGAAACACCTGCTACAACTCCATATGTAATCATTGGGATACTAGGAGGAATGATTACTCCTAATGTACCACCTGCAGCTGCAATCGCAGAAGCAAAATCCTTTGGATATCCCGCCTTTATCATAGCTGGAATCATAATTCCACCAATAGCAGCTACTGTAGCAGGATTAGAACCGGATATAGCTCCAAAGAAAGCAGAAGCAATAATTGTTATAATTCCTAAACCTCCAATAGTATTTCCTACACATGCTTTGGCAAACTTAATTAATCGTACTGAGATTCCGCCTCTTTCCATTAATCCTCCAGCTAACATAAAGAAAGGAATTGCCATAAAAGGAAATGAATCCAGGGATGTAAACATTCTCTGTGCCACAACAAAAGATGGAGTAGGCATATCTCCAAAAGTCAACGCAATAATGGAGGATAATCCCAATGACACAGCAATAGGTATATTAAGTAAAAGTAATATTAACAAGCTTCCGAATAACAAAAGAACCATTAATTTCCATCCTTTCTTACAAGTATTTTTTCTAGTTCACAACTTGTTTATTTTGAAAAATAACCATCTGTATAGAGCGAATTATCATCAACAACGCACCTACTGGAATAGCAAGATATGCATACCATATAGGGATAGCCATTGCAGGTGAGAGTTGTCCCATATTCATTTGATGATTAATGATCTTGTAAGAAAATGAGATGATTAAAGCATTAAACAACAAAATAATGGCTACTCGAAAATATTTAGCAACTGATTTTAGACTTTTAGGTAATTTATTGACTAGGATTTCAACACCTAGATGTGCATTTTTCTTAATTCCCAAACTTGCTCCTATATAAGCAATCCATATCATCAAGTATCTTGCAAGTTCTTCTGACCATGGAATAGCTCCCAATTTAAAATATCTAAAAATGGTTGAGATAAACACAGTTATAGTCATAATTGGGAAAATTACAATTAGAATATATTCTTCTAAGTTATTTAGTATTTTTCTCAAAATATCTACCTCCTAAGATATTTGACGACTCTCATTGATCAAAGAGCCGCCATAATAATAAGATACTACTTGTTAAGTAATTGATTGATTAGATCTTCTCCAATTTCATCTTTGAATTTATCATAAACAGATTGTGTAGCTTCTTGGAAAGCTTTTTTGTCTGGATAAGTGATTTCCATTCCCTTTGATTTTAATGTTTCAACTAATTTTTCTTCTAGGTCAATACAATAATCTCTTTGCCATGTACGAGCTTCACTCTCAGCTTCATTTATGGCATCTTGTAATTCGGGAGCTAATCCATTGAAAAAGTCTTTGTTTATCATGAATACTGCTGGAGAATAGAAATGTCCAGTAATAGCTAGGTTATCTTGTACTTCATAGAATTTACTTGTATCAATAATTACTAATGGATTCTCTTGACCATCTACAGTTTTTTGTTGTAAAGCTGTAAATAACTCTCCAAAAGGCATTGGCACTGGTTGTGCGCCTAGAGCTTTGAAAGTTTCCATATGCACTGGATTTTCCATTAATCTTATCTTTAATCCTTTTACATCTTCAGGAGAATTTACTGGTCGATTACTATTAGTCAACATTCTGAATCCATTTTCCCAGAATCCCAATCCTCTTATACCTTTGCTATCTAATGAAGATAACATATCTGAACCTAATTGCCCGTCTAGAGCTTCAAAAGCAGTAGTTCTATCTTGAATTATGAATGGTAAGTCAAAAAGCATGAATTTCTTGGAGAAGTTAGCTAAAGGTCCAGTAGATGATAGTGTTGCTTCTAATGTTCCCATTGATACACCTTCAATTGCATCTCTTTCACTACCTAGCTGTGCACTATGAAATAATTGTACATCTATTTGATTATTAGTCTTTTCTTCTACTAGTTCTTTGAATTTCTCTAAACCTTTGTGATAATGTGATTCTGGAGATAGAGTATAAGCAATCCTTATAACTGTTGCTTTCTCATTGGACTTATCTTTTTTATCTGTTTGACTTGTATCCTTTTTTGTTGTATCACTATTATCTGTTTTTGTTTCATTACCTTTCCCACACCCTACAAATACAACGATCATTAAAACAATCATAAATAAACTAACTATTTTTTTCATGAAAAACCCTCCTTAAAAGTTTTAGTTATATTTAACATTAGAAAAATAACTCTTATAAGTTGATGATTGATTCAGCGGAATCATTAACTTGAATAATGGGTCACATCTAATGATTAAATCAATCTAGTAAACTGCAGCTGTAAAATTTGGAGCATATAAAGCGGCTAATCTAATAGCTTCTACCATACTGACTTCACTTGCTTTACCTGTTCCCGCAATGTCAAAAGCTGTTCCATGGTCAACAGAAGTTCTTAGAAATGGCATATTATTAGTAATTGATATAGTTCTTTCAAAGTCAACCATTTTGGTTGCAATATGTCCTTGGTCATGATATAGGGATAATACAGCATCATAACTTCCCTTAAGTGCAAAATAAAATACTGAATCAGCTGATACTGGACCTACTACATCAATACCAGTTTCTTGGGCTTTTACTATGGCTGGAGCAATCTCTGTGACTTCTTCATTTCCAAATAGTCCATGTTCACCACTATGTGGATTCAATCCTGCAACAGCCAATTTTCCATTTTTGATTCCTAATCTTGATAGAGCTTCTGAACATCTGATGATATAATCATAAACCCTTTCTTTGGTAGTGATCTCACAAGCTTCTTTAAGTGAAACATGGCGAGATAAAAAGAAAACTCTTAGATCATATACTTGAAACATAGTTAGTGGATCTTTACTATTAGTTAAGTCTTCTAGAACTTCTGTATGACCAATATAATTAATTCCACCAGCTTTAAAGGCTTCTTTATTGATTGGAGTAGTGGCTATGGCATCAACTTCTTGAGCAAGAGCTAATTCAACTGATTTCTTGATATAATCAAAAGCTGCTTTTCCTGCCATACCTTGAACTATTCCCATTTCTAATTGTTCAATCTCTACATTCTCCAGATCAATCAGATTAAGGATACCTTTTTGATAATTACCATTTTTGATGTCTTTTATTACATTAATCTCTAAATGTACATCACAAAATTTCATAGCTTGCTGTAAAGTTTTTTTGTCCCCAATTACAACTGGTTTTGCTGTATTATGTACTTCTTCATTAGCTAATGCTTTTACTACAATCTCAGGTCCAATCCCAGCAGGATCACCCATTGGAATGCCTATATAACTTCTGTGCATTTTCATCGTCCCTTTCTTTTGGTTAATTTGTATTTTTATGATATTCAGTAGATACTTTAGTTAATAAATAATCTACACACTTAGTAATGGCATGAATTTCTCCAATTAGACCACCTTTAGTAATAATAGGCATATTTTCATATTGTCCCTTAATAATTCTTCCGTAGACTGCGAGAGGTAGTACTTCATCTTTGACCTCTATTCCTGCGGATTGCAACTCCTTACACACAGCTACAGTGACATCACCACCACTAGTGAACAAACCTCCAATAACTCCTGAAGTCTTTTCCATAAGACGTCTTGTTATCTGTGCTAATCCACTTGAGATTCTTAATGAAACATCGTCTTCGGATATATCTAGTTCCTTAGCGATATGGTGTAAGTCTAATACTTCTGTTTCATCTGTAGTGGTTACAACACCTATAATATTGTAATCTTCCATTTTATTAATTAGATTTTCTACAATTGTACTTATTTCATTTTCACGGGTATTATCATAGATAAGAGCTTTTGGATTGACTCTTTCAAATAAACAATCATGTTTTACTTTTAGAGCTTCCAATTGTCTTCTTGTAAGGTTGCTTACACTTCCCACGGTAAGCATTACTTTTTGTCCTGGAATGATTCTAGGTTTATCAATAAATACTTTGGTCAATGCAGCAGTAAAGGGACCAGGGTCCACGGCAATAACTTTTAAACCTGTGCTTTTAACAGCTTGTGCTATTATTTCAATATCTTCATTGGTAGTAGCATCCATTACGATTATCTTATTGCCTTTTTCTTTGCTTTGAATGATATTTTTCTGTAAAGCATCTTCATCTTTTAAGATTTGACTTAGGGGAATATAATCTACATTATACTTGCTTTGTTCTTGAATCAATTTTGAAACATAAGAGGTGTAAACAGGAGTTTTAGGATCTTTTGCAACATCTGTATTTTCCAGAGGTACGGAATTGACCATTAGATATCCTCCAATAGTTATTCTACCTGAAGAAGGAAAGGCTGCTACTACTATAGCAATTGTATCGTCATCTAAATGATCTAGGACTGCATCAATTTCACTTCCTACATTTCCACGTAAAGTACTGTCAATACGTTTAGAAAATAGTTTCACATTTTTGTCTTGAAAGAATTCAGTTACCTGAGAGACTTGTTCATAGGCAATATCTTTTGATACACCTCTGCTGTCTGTACTTATGGAAATTATCTTGAAATCTCCATGTAACTGTTCATCATAAGCTTCCAATTTCAAAAATGTAGCTGCTCGATAGCCTGTTCTGGATAATAAAACACTTGTTGCATTAGCTCCTGTTAAATCATCTGCAATAATTACAACTTCGGGCATATTATCCTCCTTTCTGATTAAATTTTCTATATTAAATCTACTACAACTCCTAGTTGATTAAGTTGATCTAATGTGTGTTTATCAATTCCTTTATCAGTGATGATTCTATCTAATTGGTCTAGATAACAGATTTTTGCAAAACTCCTATTACCAAATTTCCAATGGTCTGTTACCAATATTACTTCATCAGCAGAGTTGATTATTTGTTGCTTTATTCTTTGCTTTTCTAGACTAGGAGTAGTAAGACCTTTATCAAAATCAACTGAGCTTGTACCTAAAAAAGCAATATCAACACATATTTTTCCTATAAAATCTATTGCTTCAGAACCTAAACATGATCCTGTAGTTCCTTGAATGAAACCACCTGTACAATATACTTGCATTCCTTGAAATTTTGAAAGGAATAGAGCAATCATGAGATCTGGTGTAATTACCTTAAGGTTTTTAATATGTTTAATACGTTTAGCAATTTCCATGTTGGTTGTTCCAGCATCTAATATAATAGTATGTCCTTCTTTTATTAATTCACTTGCAAATTTTGCGATTTTCTTTTTTTCTTCCAAATGGACAGAGGTTTTTTTATTGTAAGGTACTTCTTCGATGAGCATATCATGTAAAACAGCTCCACCGTGAGTTCTTTTGATGAACTCATTGTCCTCCAAATATTTTAAATCTCTTCTTATGGTCATTGGAGAAATATCTAAAGCCTTTGCTAATTCATCTACTATGACTGTTCCGTTTTCTTTTAAATATTGGATTATGTAATTTCTTCTTTCTGCTTTTAACATATTATTATCACCACTTTGTTATTATTTGTTCATTAATTTGTTTTTATTAGTTTTTATTTGATCGTTTATGTTTGTTTACAGTATACTCCCATTTTAGACCATTGTCAACAATTTTTGCGCTTGCTAATGTAAAAGCCTGTATTATTAAACTAAAATATTAAATAATCCTTTTAAAAGATAGGGATATATGGTAGAATGTAGCTATAATTTGATTTTTGAAAGGAGTGGTGTTACATGTTAAAAATGAATATGGTATTACACGTAACTAAACAATTGAAATTAAACTGCTCCCAGGGAAAAATTAATAATTAGAATGATTATTAGACCTAGAGCAGTGTCATTTATTGCCTAGGTTTTTATATTTATTGTCCAAGGGCTTTTCTTGTGGATTACATAGGGAAGGTCTGTGTATAAATATTATATAATTCTATACTTCTGTGGATAACTATAATCCTAGTGTGATGAATGAACGGTGCACTAGGATTTTTTTCTGGAGAGAAAAAGGAAGGTAATAATATTTATGATGATTGACATGTATGGATGGAATCAAGATTTGGAAGATAGTTTTAAGACTCATTATGAGAAGGGTTTAATACCTGCACGTATACTGGTTGAACATAGAGGATTGTATAAAGTCATAACAGAACATGGTGAACTTGATGGTATTAATTCAGGCAAGTTGTATTACGAGAATGATAAGGAGTCTTTACCTACAGTAGGTGATTGGGTGGCTGTGACACCTATTGACGGAGAAGATAAGGTAGTTATTCAGCACGTTCTACCTAGAAAAAGCAAATTCGTCAGAAAAATAGCTGGTACAACAACAGAAGGGCAAGTAGTTGCTGCTAATTTTGATTATGTATTTATCGTTGCATCCCTTAACAACAACTTTAACATCAATAGATTGGAAAGGTATTTGACTACAGCATGGGAGAGTGGTGCAGAGCCTGTTATAATATTAAGCAAAGCTGATTTGTGTGATAATACGGATGAGCGACTGATAGAAGTAGAGAATATCGCTTTTGGTGTGAGTACTTATGCGATTAGTTCCTTAGAAGGTATAGGTATTTCCGAGATCAAAAAATATTTTCAAGAGGGTAAGACTTCGGTTGTATTAGGTTCGTCTGGAGTAGGTAAGTCAACCCTCATAAATACTTTATGTGGAGAGGAAATATTGAAAGTCAATGAAGCAAGGGAAGGTGACGATAGAGGGAGACATACAACGACTCATAGGCAATTGATAATACTTGAAGATGGGGGTATGGTTATAGATACTCCAGGGATGAGAGAGCTTGGGTTATGGAGTGAAAGTGAAGAAGGGAATGCTCTATCGGATACTTTTACTGATATTGATGAGCTTGCGAAAAAATGTAGGTTTAGAGATTGTACTCATAGTAATGAACCAGGGTGTGCTGTTTTGGAGGCTATTGAATGTGGAGAGTTGGAGAGAGAGAGGCTTGATAATTTTAATAAATTAAAGAGAGAGTTGCGGTTTATTGAAGGTAAGAAGAATGCTAGGGTGAGGTTGGAAGAAAAGAAGAAGATGAAGGCTATGTTTAAAAAATATAGAAGATAGGTTGATTAGTTTTAGGTTGCTACAGTGTTTGATATGTAGTGACCTTTTTGTTTTGTTATGCGAAATTAGGATTAAGGGGTAATATGTTAAATGTGGAAATAGGGAGTAGAGGGTTTAGGTATAAAATGGTGGGTTCTGTGCAGGACGTCCGTGGATGTATAGGTATAGGAAATTCGTTCACGGTTAAATAATGGAAGAAAATCTAAGTTCGTTCCAAGGTATATTCCTAAAGCTTAAAAACTCCCTACGGTCAAACAATTAAGCTTTTTAACGGAATATACCTTTCCACTCACTAAGATTTTCTAACCATTATTTAAAAGTCACTCATTTCCTATACCTATACATCCACTAGAGTAGTGTAAGGGGCTACGGGTATTTCAAGTAAATAAGATATCTAATTATGATAGTGATATAAAAGATCTTAATATAAAGATATTAATATTAAGACTAGCTAATTCTGCATACTAAATATTGGCACGAAAGTAGTAAATGATATCTTTCTAATATTTCAACGTCAATATCAAAGTAAGGTCTTATAGGTGATACGGTGAGCGTGCCAGGACGGCTAAGCGCCTTTCCTCTAAACATGGACGTTTAGCGGAAAGGAATAGTATCACCTATAAGACCTTACAAAAGCCGATAGCCATAAGGAAAATATTAGGAAGATATCATTTACGGATGATACCAAAACGAAGTTTGTTATACAAAATCTGTATTAGCCATTAGTTGTAATGATAAGAAGAAAATGTGTTTTGTACTATATTGACGGGGACTACAAGCAAAATAGTATATGTATATGTGGAGCAGTGAGGCAGGACGCCGAACCCAGCTTTTAATCTGACAGCCCTACTGGACTGTCAGAAATAATAATGGACTCGATGTCCATTGTTATTTATCGAGCTCAGGACGAGCAAGTAGCTGGCGAAACATATACATATACTATTTTGCAAACTCCACGTCATAACAAAACTTTTTTTCTGACCGACTTCTACTGAAATTCAATTCCCGAAAAGTTTTATTGTTGAAGCGATTAATTAAATGGTATATAATTAATAAAAGTAGAATTGAAAATATGATTGAAACATATAAGTGATTAATAATTATGTGAATTGAGAAATAGAATATAATTATAGTAATTTTCATTCATATTTTAGAAGTTACATGGTATAATTACTCTAAGCTATATGGAGTTTTATTGTTGTTACATTGGTGTTAATAAGAGATATAAGGTGATATTATTGAAGATTGGTTTTTTTGATTCAGGTATAGGTGGAATAACAGTTTTAAGTGAAGCCCTTAAAATGTTGCCAAATGAAGAATACATATATTATGCGGATTCAATGAATGCTCCTTATGGGATTAAGCCAAAGGAAGTAGTTAAGAAATACATATATAATGTGGTTGAATTTCTTGTATCTGAGGATATTGATGTTTTAGTAATAGCTTGTAATACAGCTACTAGTATAGCGGTGAAGGAATTAAGGAAAATCTATGATATTCCTATAATTGGTATGGAGCCTGCTGTAAAATATGCTGTAGAACATGATAAAGATATGAGAGTTCTTGTGACAGCAACTGATTTGACTCTGAAGGAGGAGAAATATCAGAAGCTGGTGGAGAGGGTAGATAATGAGTCTAGGGTTGATTCGTTAGCGCTTCCAAAGCTAGTAGAATATGCAGAGGATTTCATATTTGAAAAGGAAGAAGTTGTATCTTATCTAAGAAAACAGTTGGAGCCGTTTGATTGGAGTAAGTATGGTTCTGTTGTGCTTGGGTGTACACATTTTCCTTATTACAAAGAATATTTTAGAGAAATTTTACCGGGGCATGTAGAGATATTGGATGGCAATGTAGGTACTATCAGGCATCTAAAAGATATATTAGATAAAAATAATAGGTCTTATGGTAGCGGCGATAGAAAAATGACATTCTATTATTCAGGTATAAAAGATGAGGATAACAGTATTTTGAAGAAATATCTTAACAAACTATAGAGTTATAGTTACAGTAATTTATTAAGATGAAGATTGGAGTAGAATAAATGGGTAAAAAAATATTAAAAGAAGTAAAAGATATTATTATATTTGCAGTTATAGTTGTTGTTAGTGTAGTAGTGATTCAGAGTTATGCGTTGGCATCAACTAAGGTTCAACAACATTCAATGGAAACGACTTTGATGGAAAATGACTTTTTATTTGCTGAGAAGATATCGTATATTTTTACAGATCCAGAAGTGGGAGATATCATAGTATTCTTGCAAGAGAGACCTGATGGTTTTTGGGGGAATCCAATAGGTATCTGTATTGAAGACACTCTAGGAAAATTCAAGAGGGATGATCCTAGGATGAGATATGTAAAAAGAGTAATAGGTTTATCAGGAGATAAAGTTGACATAAAAGATGGTAAGGTATTTGTTAATGGGGAGCAGTTAGAGGAATCCTATACAAAAGGTATGACAGATGCTAGGAATATTAAATTTCCTTTAGTGGTTCCAGAAGGACAATTATTTGTTCTTGGTGATAACCGAGAATATAGTTGTGACAGTAGAAATTTTGGATGTATAGATAAAGATAATATAGAAGGTAAAGTAGTTTTTAGACTATGGCCTCTTAATAAGATGAGAGCATTTTAAGAATATCAGCTTTATATAAGTAGAATTAAATAATTGCTATAGAGCCAGCAATTGTTTAGTTCTATTCAACTTATACAATCAAGGAAAATATATTGAACTTTTTTATTGGATGTATAGATAATATAGTTCAATATATAGAGTAACTTTTTATTAAATATAGCTTCTGCTATATCATGTGTTACTAATAAAGCTGTTTTATTTTCTTTTTTTATTATAGTACCGATTTCATCTCCAGCAGATAGCCTTGTCTGGTAATCAAGTGCGGCAAAAGGTTCGTCTAATAATAATATTTCAGGCTTTAATGCTAGAGTTCTGATAAGAGCTGCTCTTTGTCTCATTCCCCCTGAAAGTTGCGATGGTTTATAATTCTTGAACTCATGTAAACCATATTGTTTAAGTAAACTATCTATATATTCAAGATTCTCGGCATTTAGTTTATTATTTATTTCTAAGCCAAGCAATACATTTCTATACACTGTTCTCCATTCAAAAAGGTGGTCTTTTTGCAGCATATAACCAATGTAATGAGAATCGTTATTTATTAAAGACTTATCTAGGAAAACTTCTCCGATTGAAGGCTGTATCAGTCCAGATATAACTGATAATAGAGTGGATTTACCACAACCACTTGGACCTACAATACTAATAAATTCTCCTTTATTAATCATAAGGTTAATATTTTCTAAAGTCTTTGTTTCGCCTTTTGGGGTATGATACGTATAGGATAGATTTTGAATCTTAACTAAAGGAGACATATGGACCTCCAACTTATTTTTATATACTATATTGTATTAAAATTTATATTGTTTTGTGTAAGATAAAATATCAAATGGTATTGAACTTTTATATCCAATACCACTTTAATAGATGTTAATCTTCATAAGCTTGAACTGTTGATTTTATTCTATATTTACCTGATGGTATATTGCCAAATAAATATTTACCATCTAAATTAGTTTTGGTTATGTGTATTAGGGTTTCAATACTATCTTCAATAGAATAAAGTGCAACAACTGCATTATTGATTGGTTCTTTTGTATCACTATCACTTATTGTCCCGAATATTACCCCATTGTTAGCTGGATCAGGTATGAGCAATAGATCTATTGGTACATATTCTTTTCCAGCAATAGCTGTTGGTAGAGAATGAGTATCAAAATATCCTATTTTAGTTACTTTTGTAAGATAACTACCATCATCAAGATTGATAAAAAGATATTGTCCAGACTCATTTGTTACCGACATACCCATATAAATTTCTTCAGTTCCTTCAACTTTATATAGTTGAACAAATGCACTTTCTATAGGAGCAATATCTGATTTAATTATTCCAAAAATTATATTTTTATTAGAATCAGGATCAAAATCAATGATAATATCAATATCGGTTTTTTTGTTTTTTCTTACTGTTATTGAAATTGGATTTGATAATGTATAATCTTCTTTAGTTGCTGAAATTAAATAAGAACCTATTGGAATAGATGTTAGAGTAAATTTACCAACAACATTTGTAGTAGCATGAGTATAATCTTTAAAATCTGCAGTGGTTAGTTTAACAGTAGCATTAGAAACTGGTTCTCCAGTAGATGTTAATACTGTCCCAGTTATAACTCCAACATTTATATTGGTGTTTTCTACTAAGAAAATATCAATATGGTTTTCTTGAGCGCCTTCAGAAATAATTTCTTTACTGTGAGCAATTTGATATTTATCATAACTAGTCATAATTTCACTTTCACCTCTTTCTAAACTTGGATTTTATTTCATAGAAAACAATTTCATCATCATACGCTCTAATTATCAAGTTAAAATTGAATTTACAACTTTCTCTAATTTTATTTAACTTAAAGTTAATTTTACTAATGTTTTTTAAGTGCCTACATATTGTTTTTTGTTTATACTTAGGATGAGAAACTGTTATTATAAAATCACTATGTGGAATATTATATATTAGATATTGACCGCTCTTATTGGAACGAGTTGTTGCGATGATTTTACTAGGGTTATCTTTTGGTCTTACAGTGATTTTTGCATTAGAGATACATTTATTATTGTAGTTATTATAAATGGTACCATAGAGTAATACTTTTCTAGTAATTGGATTTTTATATAAATTAAAATCCAATCGTTTTATAGTATCTGGATATATCTTCACTTTTTTAATAGGAGATGTCAAAAAACGATCTTTAGTAGCCATTAATTGATATTTTCCAGGAGCTAATATATTTTTGAAGCTATATATTCCATATTTATTGCTTTGTGTACAGTATAACGGTTTACAATTACTATTCAATATTTGAATAGTAGCATTTCCAATTGGTATGTCTCTATATTTTATAGTTCCAGTCAACAAAGTTTTTGGTATACATAATTTATCTAATTTCAAATTTATTTTTTTCTGCTGAGAAGGAGATAAAATAAAAGTTTTACTTTCCTTAAGTTCATAAATATCTGTAATCCGCAAAATAATGTCTCCTTTACTTTATTTAAAATAATATCTATCTATAATAATATATGTTCCTTTGAAAATAAAAGTGACAGGTTGTCTAAGTAAAAAGTAATTCCTAGTAGAAGTATTTTTTATAATGTGATATCATATATAATAGTTAAACTATTATATATAAAAGTAAAGGTGAATATATGAAAAAATTTAGGCTGGATATCAAACAGAAGAATGTCTTTTTAATGTGTATCGCATTACGGAATATCTTTGAAGCAATAGCTATGCCAGGAAATCTAGTATTAACAAGTTTTATGATTTTTCTAGGGCTGGCTGATTACGAGATGGGATATATTCTAGGATTCATAGCTTTGACGAATGTATTTCAGTTGTTTTCACCAATGATATATGAAAAATTCAGAAGTCCCAAAAAGATGGTATTGGTTACGAGAACTCTAAGATTTGTTATATTTTATTTGATAATGTTATTACCTTTTTTAGAGAGTTCACGGTTTATCATTTTATTATTTATTATATTCACATCAGTGTCTTTTACATCTCTTATGGGAGGAACATTTTTAGCTTGGAATGATAGAATAATACCTATGGACAGGAAAGGAAGATATTACTCTACACGTAATTTGATAGGAAATGGTGTTGGAATAGTTATTCCATTATGTGTTGGTAGGATTCTTGACAGTTATGTACATACTACTAGGTTATTTATGATAATATTCATTGTAAGCATCATATTTGCAGTGGGAGAAATACTTATTATAGCTAAATTGGAAGACTATCCATTAGTAACTAAGGGTAAACTATCTTTGAAACAAACATTGACCTTGCCTTTAAAAGACGCTAAGTACAGACAGTTCATTATATTTTCGTTATTATGGATGTTCGCATGGAATTTCGGTAGACCATTTTTTAATATATATGCAATAAAATATGTGAAGCTTTCCTATGGTTTCATTGCTTTTGTTTCCAGCTTTACTGCTATAATAAAATTACTACTTGCAAAAGTCTGGGGAGCAGGAGTTGACCGTTACGGTTTCAAGAAGATTCTTAAGTATACAGGGTTATGTTTTATGGCAACTCATTTTCTATGGTTTTTTATTTCTGTAGATTGTCATATAATTTACTTTTTATTTTTCTTATTAAATGGTATATTTATGATAGGATTTAATATAGCTAAGTTCAATGTCAACTTAAAATTAACTGATCATGAACATAGACTTTCATATATGGCAGTCAATGCGGCTATAACAGCAGTATTTTCTTTTTTAAGTACTAACATAAGTACAATAGTCATTAGAGTGATTGATCCATCATGGAAAATATTTTCTTTAGATATTTTTCAATTGCTATTCGGCATAGCAGGTATATTATATTTGATTGCTCTGATTTACATAATCAAGAAAGATTTATAATACATAGAAAGGTATGGTGATAAAATGTCCTTAACACCAGCGCCAGCTTTAGAAAAAGGGCTAAAAATATTGGAAATAATAGCAAGGGAAGAACAAGTAAGTTTTAATCAGCTTCAATCCATGACGGGTTATAATGTAAGTAGTTTAAATCGTTATCTGCATACATTACGTTATCTTGACTATATACAGAAAAACTTGAACAACAAATATATAATAGGATTAAAATTTTTTAGTTTGGCAGAGAAGAGCAATAGATGGCATTTCCTTAAGGAAGTAGCTAAGAAGTATTTAGTTGATTTAAGTAACAGGTACGGTATCAGTTTACTGCTTATAGGATATTCTAACGACCAATTCATTGTTTTGACAAAGCAAGCACACAAGGATAACATTACAATGATGAGTGTTGATACTTGCCGTTATTATGAAGAATCTATCACATGGGCTTTGCCGTATATTGTCCATCTGGAAGAAGAAGAGCAAAAGCGTATAGAAGAAATATATGTGAACAAGAATAATAATATATTAGAACATATGAACCAATTAAAATCACATTTCTTGGAGAATGGATATGTTCTTGATAATGGGTTCGTTAATAAGAATATACTACGGATAGGAGTACCATTATATGCTGGTGAATCCAAACCTATTGCTGTGTTGGGAGCAGGAACATTCAAACAGCATCTGGAAGATAATGTAGATGATGTAATTGAAGCTATGAAGGATACAAGTACAAAGATAAGCGAGTTGGTTTTCTAGATACAATAATCTCTATTAATTTCACTTTTTAATATGAAAGGAGACATCATGTTACTAGAGTTGATAAAAAATCTGTTTGAAAAACTTGGGGTAATCATATTAGGTGCATTCATATTATCAAAATCTGAATTAGTTAAGAAGTTTTTGTTGAAAAAGGAATTAACAATATATGATAAGGTGTTCTTTTCTCTGGTATTTGGTGGAGTTGGAATTTTAGGGACATACTTTGGTTTTCCTGTTAGTGGAGCCCTTGCTAATTCACGTTCTATCGGTGTTATTATTGCAGGTTTATTTGGTGGTCCTTTTGTTGGAATAGGTGCAGGATTGATTGCTGGTATTCATAGGATGTTAATTCCTATAGGTGAGTTTACAGCTATAGCTTGTGGTATATCAACTATATTAGGAGGAGTACTAGCAGGATTCGCAAAAAGATTTATAGAAGATAAACCAAGAAAATGGGTTTCGGGAATAATAGTGGCGGCATTCATTGAAAGCTTACAGATGATAATTATTCTACTCATAGCTAAACCTTATAGTGAAGCTCTTCATTTGGTAAAAATAATTTTTATACCTATGACATTCATTAATTCAATGGGTACAGGTGTGTTTTTAGTATTAATAGAACAAATATATGATGAGTACGAGAAAGCTGGAACGGCAAAAGCTCAATTGGCTTTGCGTATCGCATCAAAAACTTTAGCCTACCTTAGACAAGGATTAAACGAATATTCGGCACAGAAGGTGGCGGAATTAATCTACAAAGAGGTTAAGGTAAGTGCTGTTTCATTAACTGATAGAGAATCTATATTAGCTTTTATAGGAGTTGGCAGTGACCATCATAAGAAGGGCGCTCCAATATATACGGAAATAACTAAAAAAGCTATAAGAGAAAAGCAATATATAATGGCACAAGAAAAAAAGGATATTGAGTGTTCTAATAAGAACTGTAAATTAAAAGGAGTAATAGTCGTACCTCTAACAATAAACAATAATGTAATTGGAACATTAAAATTATATAAGACACATGAGAATAGTATTAGTCTCTCTGATAAAGAATTAGCAACGGGACTAGGTCAATTATTTTCTACTCAACTGGAACTAAGCGAAATAGATTATCAGAAGCAATTACTAAATAAAGCAGAACTGAAAGCTTTACAAGCACAGATACAACCTCATTTCCTATTTAATACTCTTAATACAATCGTTTATTTTTGTAGAACAGATCCTGAAAAAGCTAGGGAATTATTGCTGAAATTAAGTTATTATCTAAGAAATAATTTCAAAACAACAGGTGATTTTATAAGCCTTAAAGAAGAAATATTATATGTAGAGTCTTATCTAACAATAGAGCAGGCAAGATTTCCAGAAAGGCTGAAAGTAGAATATGACATAGAAGAAGGTATACAGTGTAAAATACCACCTCTATTAATTCAGCCAATAGTAGAGAATGCAGTAAAGCATGGACTAATGGCAAAAAAAGCAGGAGGGAAGATTGTTATAAGTATCAAGCAGAGAGAAGAATACGTAGTAATAACTGTTTCTGATAACGGAGTCGGAATGACTGAAGAACAGCTTGAAAGATTATTTGATAATAATAAAAAACAAGGCATAGGTGTTAATAATGTTAATAATAGATTAAAGAGTATCTACAATACAAGCTTAAAAATAAAAAGCAAAGAGGGAGAAGGGACTACAATGATTATGGAAATACCTATAAGGGGGAAAAAACATGATTAGAGTTATTATAGTGGATGATGAACAACCAGCCATAGATGAACTTAATTATATATTATCAAAATATGATGAAATAGATGTAGTTGGAAAATTTGACGACCCCATACAAGCTCTTGAATATATTAAAAAACATCAAGTAGAAGTAGTTTTCTTGGATATTTCTATGCCAGAGATGGATGGATTCATGTTTGCACAGCAAATCATTAATTTGAATCTAAATATTAATGTAGTATTTGCAACGGCGTATAACGAATATGCTATAAAAGCCTTTGAAATAAATGCAATAGATTATATCCTTAAACCACTAGATGATGAAAGACTTGAAATGACCGTATTAAAAATAAAAGATAGGGTTGATAACAACCTAAAACAGGATAGTAGAAATATAGAAAAAGTAATTGAATGCCACAAGATAAAGCTGAAAAAATTTCCTGTATGGAAAGGAGAAAGGATCATATTAATGGATCCTGATGAAATATTATTCTGTTATGTTGAAAACAGTGAAACTTATATAGTTACGGAAAACGAATCCTATTATACAGCTGATACATTATGTAAGTTGGAAAAAACATTTGAGGATCACAGCTTTTTTAGATGTCATAGAAGTTATCTGATTAATTTAGAGAAAATAGAGGAAATCATACCTTGGTTTAATAAGACTTATGCAGTGAAATTCAAGAATTGTGAAAAAGAAATACCAATCAGCAGAAGACAATCTTGTCAGTTTAAAAAAATGTTTGATCTATAGATTGAAGTATAGTGAAAGGTGTTATGCTTATACTTTTTACCGTTTATAGTTAGATAATTACCGTTTAAGTTCTAAAATGTGCATTTAACGGCAAAATGCACAATAATAAGTGATGTCAGGTATAATAATTGTATATTATTATACATAGGGAGGCATTTTATATGATATCATTTTTATTATCTATAGTTGCTTTGGTTTTAGGATATGTTTTTTACGGTAAATTTGTAGAAAAAATATTTGGAATGGACGAAAACAGAAAAACTCCAGCTGTAACAATGAAAGATGGGGTGGATTATGTACCAATAGCCTGGAAAAAAGCATTTTTAGTACAATTTTTGAATATTGCAGGATTAGGACCTATATTTGGTGCGGTAGCAGGAGCTTTATGGGGACCTGTAGCATTTCTATGGATTGTACTTGGCTGTATTCTAGCAGGTGCTACACATGACTATTTCGCAGGTATGTTATCAGTTAGACACAACGGGGAAACTGTAGCTGAAATAGTAGGAAGATATTTAGGAACTTCAGCAAAAAATGCTATGCGTATATTCTCGGTAGTATTACTTCTTTTAGTTGGTGTAGTATTCGTTAATGGACCAGCGGGTATATTAGAGAACTTGACAGGAATTAACAAAATGATATGGGTTGGATTAATAATAGTTTATTATCTATGTGCCACAGTATTGCCAGTTGATAAGATTATAGCAAAGATCTATCCTATATTTGGTGCGGCTTTAATAATTATGGGTATTGGGATAATAATTGGGATATTTGTAAAAGGGTATTCTATACCAGAGATACAGCTTACTAACTTACATCCATCAGGTAAAGCAATCTTTCCATTTTTATTTATTACTATTGCTTGTGGTGCTATTAGTGGATTCCATGCTACGCAATCACCAATTATGGCAAGATGTATTACAAATGAAAAAGAGGGAAGAAAGATATTCTACGGTGCAATGATTGCTGAAGGTATAGTAGCCTTGATATGGGCAGCAGCAGCGATAGCATTCTTTGGTAATACACAGGCGTTATCTGAAGCAGGTACAGCAGGTGTTGTCGTTACAACAATATCTGTATCGTTACTTGGTACAGCAGGTGGAGCACTGGCATTGCTTGGAGTTGTGGCATGTCCTATCACATCAGGTGATACAGCTTTCAGAAGTGCAAGACTGGCTATTGCAGATGCTATTAGTCTGAAACAAGATAAATTCAAAAATAGATTTTTTATTGCAATTCCTTTATTTGTAATAGGTGTAGTTTTATGTTTTGTTGATTTTGGTATCATATGGAGATATTTTGCTTGGTCTAATCAAACACTTGCTACAATAATGTTATGGGCGGCAGCAAGTTATTTAGTAAAAGAAAACCGATTCCATTGGATATGTACTTTACCAGCAACATTCATGACGGCAGTAATAACAACTTATATAATAATTGCTCCTGAAGGATTAAAACTTTCAACTTCCATTGGATATCCAGTAGGTATAATAGCAGCTTTAGCATCTATTACATTATTCATATTCAAAGCCAATAAGCTAAGACAATCATAAATAATTAAAAGAGCTGTTTCCTCATAAATTGAACCTTGTTTAAAGGACATTTTATATAGGGACAGCTCTTATTATATACTTTTTACAATTTTATGTAATTTTACATAGTAGGTTTATTTTATCTGAAACCTAAAAAATAATTTGAACCACTGTTGTTATCCCAGTAGGTAACTCCATTTACTTCATAGTATACAGCGAATTGTACATTTTTTGGAGTAGTCTTTGTTTTATAATCATAATGCCAATACTCTATATTACTATTTTCTTGAGAAGAATGATATACAGCATCAATATCTGTATAAGTCTGCCAATTATCTTCAGTAATTCTAACTTTCACATTTTTTTCTGATGATAAATTCTTTAATGCAATATATCCATTGATTGATTGGATTCTATCATAGGTTTGATTAGCTTCATAGTGACTATTCAAATTTAATATTGAATCTTTAGCTAAAATCACATCTCTTGTTACAGTATAATTGTTTCCATTATTATTATCCCAATAAGTTTGACCATTTGCTTCACATTTAACAGCAAAGATACAAGGAGAATAATAATAACAAGGTGTTTCAAAATGCCATATTTCGTATCCATCTGAAGTTGTCTTAACATACTTTGCAGATACATCTTTCCAATTGTTTTGATTATACTCATAACAGTAATGAACAGTTACTTTTTTATTAGGGTCTAGATTTTTAACTGCAATATTTCCTTCATAATTACCTGTTGAACCGTCAGCAGAAAAGATATGGTATCTTGCATGACATAATTGGACTGGGTCTTCTGAGGCTTGTACATTGGTAGAGCCTGTAATTAAAACAGTAGTAGCAGTTATGATAAAACATATCATAAAACATAATGAATTTTTAAATAATTTCATATAATTCCTCCTAAAAATTTTATTTTAACCAAAAAGTATTATAGTTTATCTCAAAAAGATTGTCAATATATAAAGTGAATAAAAATTACATTAATATAATTAATTATAACAATATAGAAAATGGAGTAATGTAATTAGAATTAGTAATATATACCATACTTAATTTTGCTAAAACATTAATATATATATTATACACACAATAACATACGAAACATATATATTGAAGAGAATAATACTTGTATAATTTTTTGTTGGAATTATTTTGGAATAGATTTATTATTATGCATAATTATTTATTAAGATGTGCCAATTTAATTACAGTAGCAAAATGGAACCACCCGTTATACGGGTGGTCATGGTTATTCAATATTTTTAATTGCCTCTTCAGCAAATTCTGTTGTAATAATATTATCATATTCTACTCTTCTATCCAATTCACCAGCTGAATCAAGAATGTTTTGAAGTAGGTCAAGTCCTGTTTTTTCAAAGTAGGGGTCTTTTCTCCAAGTATCTTGGTCTTTATATCTTTGAACGATCTGAACAAGTAATTCCATATCAGTATCTTTGAATTGTGGTTTGATGACTTCAGCAATTTCTTCAGGTGTATGTTCATCAACCCAAAGTTGACTCTTATAGATGGCATTTGTAAACTTTTGTATAGTTTCTGGATTGGCTTTTATATAACTTTTTTCAGCCATGTATGCAGTATAAGGAACTAAACCGCTTTCTATACCTAGAGATGCAACTACATGACCTCTGCCTTCATTTTCGATTTTTGAAGCAGATGGCTCAAATTCTGCTGTATAATCTCCTGTACCGCCAATAAATGAACCAGCTGTAGCGGTGAAATCAATATTAGTAATAATCTCCACGTCTTCAAATGGTTTGATATTATTCTTTTTCAGAATGTATTCCAGAACCATCTGAGGCATTCCACCTGGACGACCTCCAATTATTGTTTTGCCTTTTAAGTCTTCCAGGTTGAATTCTTCATTAGTTCTTCCTATTAAAAAGTTCCCTGCTCTTTGGGTAAGTTGTGCGAAATTGATAACATAGTCCTCTTTGCCTTCATTGAAAACGTATATAGATGCCTCTGGTCCCATGAAAGCTATGTCTGCGTTATTTGATATTAGAGCTGTCATTGATTTATCTGCGCCCCATCCAGAGGAGTAGTTAGCTCAAAGTTTTTTGGGGATTTTATTAACTATTATTAGAGGTGAATTAATATAGATTAAGGACTGCCTATTATTAGACAGCCCTTAGAATGTAATTACATTAGTAGATTTATTCTACTTTGAATTTATCAGTTTTATCTTTTAAAGTATACGCAACGGTTTTTTGCTCTTCAATACTAGCCCCAATCTCTTCAAAGGAGCTTGCTTGTTCTTCAATGACGCTGTTGATCTGTTGAACGGAACTGGCATCCTCTTGGATTGATGATGACATCTGATCCATTGCTTTTGTCATTTCTTCAGCTACCAAGGTTTGCTGATTAGATGAATCTGATATCATTTCAATCTTATCATTTATGTTTTTGATTGAGTTCAATATATTTTTAAAATGGTCATGAATGACATTAGATTTATCAACACTGACTTCAACTAATTCTTGTCCTTGAGAGATAGCTGAACTAGCATTATCAGCCTTTATTTGTATTTCACCTATCAAGTTACTAATGCTTAATGCTGACTCTTTGCTTTCTTCTGCCAGGTTTCTAACTTCATCTGCAACTACTGCGAATCCTTTACCATGCTCACCAGCTCTTGCTGCTTCTATAGCTGCATTTAATGCAAGTAGGTTAGTCTGTTCGGAAATGTTTGTAATTATAGTTACTATTTCACCTATTTTATCAGATGATGCTTTTAAGTTGACAATAGCTTCGTATACTTGATCTGTTGATATTTTCACTTTATTGTTGGCATTAACTACTTGTTGAATATTATCAGCACCTTGATTAGCATATTCTAGAGCTGAATTACTATCTTCAAAAGCACTCTTGACTTCTATTGAAACCATATCAGCAGTACTTGCTAATTCTTGAATGCTTGCTGTTGCTTCTTCGATTACACTAACATTATTCTGAGAACTATCAGATACACTAGCTATACCGTTAGCTATCTCTTCCATACCTTGGTTGGAATGTTCCATCCCTAATGAAATCTCATTAGATGATACTGCTAGATTATCCGCATTAAGTTTTACTTGTGATATAAGATCATGTATATTGTCAACAAATAAATTGAAGTATTTTGCTAATTCGCCTAATTCATCCTTAGTAGATATATTAAGTCTCTTGGTCAAATCACCTTCACCTTCAGATATATCTTTTAACATGTTTATAGATTTTTTAATAGGCTTTCTGATTCCTCTTGATATAAGGATACCTAGAATAATTGCTACTACTACTCCAAAAATAATTGTTCCAAGTACTATTAACTTAGCTGCAGCGTAGGTCTCGATACCTTTGTCATTAGCTTTATCAGCCTCGTTCATATTAAGTACAATGATCTCATCAAGCATACTATCAACTTTTAAGAATAATTCTCTGTTGTTTAATGAGACTTGTCTTGAACGTTTGTCAATGTCTACTATTTTATCATCAGTAGCTGATAATCCTGATGCTATAAGCTTATCTTTTTGTTTGGATAAGTCTATTATTTGTTGATTTAGTTCTTTCCACTTATTCCATTCTGTTGTAAGTTTTTCCCAATTGACAGCTTCTTCTTCTGTCTGTGGGAGTGCTGAGTATACTTCCCATGCTTGATCAGCTCTGTCATAAGCACTTTGAATATAAGCATATTGATCATTTCTGAATTTGGTGTTGGATAAGTCATTATTAATTAATGCACGTTCTCCTGCGATGATTGCTGTGTGGGCTTCATTGATGACTAATATGGATTCTACACTTGGAAGACGTACGTCAGCAATCTCATATTGATCATCCATTATAAGATCCATTGCACGATAACCAACAAATCCTACAACACCCGTAATTAAAGAAACTAATAGGAATCCTGTTAAAATTTTTGTTGCGATTTTCAAATTCTTGAACCAATGCATGTTACTACCTCCGTTAAAAAAATGCTAGTTATATAGATAAGATGCATTATATCATTTTATGTTATATTTTGTCAAAATTATCCAAACGTATTTATGTAAAAATCTATATTATAGATTATATTTGTACAATAACTTTTTCAATAGAATTAATAGGACATATTATAGAAGGCATATTAATAGATATATGTTAATATGGGAGAAATTTAAGTGGAAAACGACAATATAACTAAGATAAAATATGTTAATGGTATTAAGGTTATATGTAATTACAAGGGGGAAGACAAGGAAAAAGAACAAGTGGAGGATAGAGTCTTCAATATATTAGTCGATATAGGTAGGAATGATTAGAGAAAACAATTCAACATATGTATACAGGGGGTGTTACTTATGTATCATAACATAAAGGGATTAAGAACTATAGCATTGTATAGGGTTAGTACAGATAAACAGGATGAAGCTATGCAGAAAAAAAGCTGTAGGGATTTTTGTGAAACCAACGGACTAAAAATAATAGATGAGTATACTGAAATTGATGTTTCAGGGTTCAAAACTCCTCTAAAAGATAGATATGAGTTGATTAAGATTCTTATGCGGGCTGAAAAAAAAGAATTTGATATATTATTAATCTATAATAATGATAGATTGACTAGGCGTTCAGACGAAGCACCTCACATTCTACAGGTTCTGTCTAATAATGAAATAAGAGTGTTTGAAACGTCTACAGATGCTGAAATCAAAACGGATTCCCACATGGACAAGTTAATCAATTTTTTTAATAGCTGGACTGCTGAATTTGAAAGTATCAAGACTTCTATGAGAGTCAAATCCTCTTTTGCAGATAAAAATGAAGAAGGAAAATTTTTGGGAGGGTTACCATTTGGATATAGATTAATTAATACTGATTTTAAAAATAAAAAAGGCAAGTGTATAAATAAGATGATTATTGATGAGAACGAAGCAAATATAGTAAGAAAGATATTTGATTTATACATTAATAAAAATATGGGTACAGTAAGAATAGCTAACTACTTAAATGAAAACAGTTATTTAACTAGAAAAAAGAAAGAGGCATTAGACCATAATATTGATATAAAGGAAAATCAGTATCTATGGAGAGCTTCAACCATAACAAGAATACTGAGAAATCCAGCATATATAGGTCAAAAAGCATATAATAAAACTAAATCAACCAGAGATAAGGTAGTCAAGAACAAAAGAGAAGAATATAAGTTGCAACCATATAACGAAGAGCTTAAGATAATCAGTAACGAAGATTTTTATCAAGCAGGGTTATTGTTGGAAAGACGCAAAAAAAGAAAAGATGTTAAGGTAAGTACGGCAACAATAAGTGATAATGCACTTTGTAGTGGACTGATTTACTGTAGATGTGGAGCAAAACTTAAAACAGGTTATTCTATAAGCAAGTATCACAGAAAGAAAGACAATAAGGATATACAGCTGAAAGTGTATTATTATTATTGCCCTAATTCTAAAGTTAACAAAGTTAAACATAAGGAGATTACAAATAAGAATATATACAGCGTACTAAGATATGATTCTATCATTGATAAAATAATACTATATGAATTAAGGACTTTTAATGATAGAAGATATAAACAAGTCTTTGATGAAAAGATAAGCAGCAATATTCATACAAAACAAAATGAACTCAATAACTTGATAATATTAAGAGATAAGCTTGAAAAATTAATCATAAAATATGAGATAGCAATAGATGAATGTTTTATTAACGGTGAAGAAGATAAAGTTGATATATATATTAATAATATCAATCGTAACAAGGCTAAACTTACAAAAATAGATGCGGAGATACAGAAATTATCGAATCATAATCTTGATGCTGACATAAAAATAAAAACAATAAATACTAAAAATCAGGACTTTAGTAGTTTAGAAGATAGATACAGCAATGCTTCCCTAAATGAGAAGAAAGCAATTCTAAGTAAAATCATTAAGAAGATTATTATTAGTGAAGATGAGATAATAATAGATTTTATGTACTGATGTACTCATTTCCCCATCCTGTAGTTAGTTCAATATCAAGCCCTTCATCTTCAAAGAAACCTTTTTCAATGGCTACATATTGAGGAGCATAGAATATTGAATGAACAACTTCGTTAAGTCTTACAGTTGTAAGATTACTTTTGTTATTACATCCACTGAGCATTGCAGATAATGCAACAATTATAAGTACTACTAAGCTAACCAATTTTCTTCTCACTAATAAACCTCCTTATTTTGTGATATAAACAACTGCTGGTTGGTTGCTTACTTTGGTATTAAATATACTATGCGAATTAGATTGTACCTGTTACATTTATTACCTATAGTAATAATCTTAAAATGATAATAGAATATTATAATTATTTTGGTAGATTTTTTCCTTTAAATATAACTGTTTATATGGTAAAATATGTTGAGTTTTGACGTAATAATTAAAAGGTGATTAATGATGAATAATTTTAAAGAGATTATTAAATATTACTTGGTATTTTTTAAGATAGGGTTATTTACTATCGGTGGAGGTTATGCAATGCTTCCTATAGTGGAAAAAGAGTTAGTAGAGAAATACAAATGGTCCACTGAAGAAGAAGTTCTTGATAGTTATGCATTAGCACAATCCATTCCAGGAGTAATAGCTGTAAATACTTCTGCATTACTTGGTATAAAAGGAAAAGGAGTCTGGGGTGCGGTAGCTGCATCTCTTGGAGTCATATCTCCTTCTATTATTATAATAGTTATTATATCAATATTTTTTAACAGGTTCAGAGAGATTACAGCAGTAGCAAATGCTTTTAAGGGAATAAGGATTGCAGTCTTAGCGTTATTGATACTATCAGTCTACAAAATGGTCAGAAAATCTGTTAAAGATATTTGGGGAGTAGTACTTCTTACGGCATCTTTTGTTTGTGTCTTGATTTTTAATATATCACCAATATATGTAATTGTAGGAGCTGCAATTATAAGTATATTCATTTACTATAGAAAGGAAAAAGATAATGATCCTAGCTAGGTTATTCTATGAGTTTTTTAAAATCGGTCTATTTACTTATGGTGGCGGTTTGGCTATGCTGCCTTTACTTCAAGAAAAAGCGACTGCCTATGGTTGGCTGACTAAAGAACAGTTTACTGATATGATAGCCATATCCCAATCAACACCGGGAGCTATTGCAATCAATATGGCTACTTTTGTAGGTTATGACCAGGCAGGGTTTTTAGGGTCACTAATATCGTCTATAGGAGTTATACTACCTGGATTCATAATTATAATTATTGTAGCAAAGTTTTTGAAGCATTTTAATGAGAAACCTGTTGTCAAGGCAATTTTTGTAGGACTTAGAGCGACTGTTATAGGTCTGATACTTACCGCTGTTATTAATGTAGCTATGGTTTCAGTTGTTAACATTGATTTATACAATGAAACTAAGATTATAGGCAATTTATTTGATGTGAAATCAATAATTCTATTTGCAGTTACTATGTTTGCAGTGATAAAATACAAGAAGCATCCTATTTATTATATTATTTCAGCAGGGATTATAGGGATTATTATATGGTAATAAGTGAAAGGATCTGATCTAATGGATTATATACTAGATGTTCACACTCATACAATAGTTAGTGGACATGCATACAGTACTATGCAAGAAGTGATTGAACAAGCTGCTAAGAAAGGTCTAGAGTTGGTAGCTATTACTGACCATGCACCTGCTATGCCAGGTTCAGCACATATGTTTTATTTTAGTAATCTAGGAGTGTTACCACAATATATTTATGGTGTAGAAGTGCTAAAAGGTATAGAAGCTAATATAATCAATTATAATGGAGATATTGATGTTAGTGAAGTAATACTTAAGCAATTGGATATAGTAATTGCAAGTCTACATCCACCATGTATTGATTTTGGTAACATAGAAGAGAATACAAATGCAATAATAGGAGCCATGAAGAATCCTTATGTCAATATAATCGGACATCCAGATGATGCAAGATATCCTCTTGATTATGATAAAATTGTGAAAGCGGCAAAAGAACATAATGTACTTTTAGAAGTAAACAACAGTTCCATGAATCCTAACGGGTTCAGAAAAGGTGCTGACAAGATAAAGATCATGCTTGAGAAATGCATGAAAGAAAATGTTTCTGTAGTTATTAATAGCGATGCCCATGTATCATTCGATGTTGGAAAATTCGATAGCGCAATTAAGCTAATTGAAGAAATCAATTTCCCGAAAGAACTGATAGTTAATACTTCTAAGGAAAAATTAAAAAGATTTTTGAAAGGATAAATTATTACTTTACTTTAATATTTTATCGTGGTAAAATTTGATTAAGGAGTCGGGCATAATAGTAAATGGGAAAAACCATTTGGTTTTATTATTATACCTTAAGAAAGGGAGAGGGATATAAATGAGCAAGAATATTAAATCGAATGAGTTGGATAAGCTTTTTGAGGCTATATTGAACTTGAAAAACCCTGAAGAGTGTTATTTATTTTTCGAAGATATCTGTACAGTTAATGAATTACAGTCACTTGCCCAGAGATTACAAGTAGCTAAGATGTTGAGGGAGCAACATACATACTTAGAGATTGCAGAAAAAACTGGGGCATCTACTGCAACTATAAGTAGGGTAAACAGGTCATTGAATTATGGCAATGACGGTTATGATATGGTATTTTCACGAATGAAAAGCTAACGTTAAAACGTTAGCTTATTTTATTTCCCTTTATTCTCTTTTGGATCAGAGCTTTGTTTGAAATATCTGTCTATCAATTTTTCTGCCAAGTGTTTCTGGGCTGTTGCTTGTAAAGTCAATAGATATATGATATTAAACAGCTCCAACATATCTTTGTCTTTACCTTCTATATCAGAATCTTTAAATGTATTAACTGCTACTTCAATAGTATTTTCTATATGCTGCTTAAATAATTTAAACTCATCTTTCTGGACATTCAATAATTTATCATAAAATTCTTCCAAAGAAAAATCTGAATTGTTTTCTAACATATCTTTTATAGGTGATAAAAGTTTTTGAATATCAGTTATGGAAAGCACATGTTTAGAATAATAAATGAATATTAGCATAATCATATGATCAGGCGAATATTTTTTCTTTATTGGTGGTGGCAGTATATGGTTTTTACTATAGTTGTTAATCATTGTCTTAGTTAATATTTTATCTTCATCCCTACGTTTTAGGGAGCCTAGATTATCATCCATAAATGTAGTTACTTGATCCATATACAGGCTTATATTAGGTATGTCCTTTGAATAAACATGATCCATGTTCTCCAGTTGGTTTAATAATTTTTTCATATACGTTAAATAATTCATTAATTTATCACCTCATTATATGATGAGTAGCACTTAAAAAAGATAACTAATCAATAATAAAAATGTCTATATATTGTATTTTATGCATTATATTTATTATATAGTATATAAAACTACTTAGCAAGAAGTTTGTTAAATTAAGTGTATTATATTGAGACGCAAATACTTTCGAATAGTCCTATTTTGCTCTAGCGAATTTATGTTCGATATGATATTATATTATGTATATGAAAAACTTTACTATAGGTGGTAATAGATATGGATAAAAGATATGACTCTTTGAATAAGGAACAGAAAAAAGCAGTATTACATACAGAGGGCCCCTTGCTTATATTAGCTGGAGCAGGATCAGGAAAAACAAGAGTATTGACACATAGGATAGCTTATCTCATAGAAGAGAAGAAAGTAGCTCCTTGGAATATTCTTGCAATCACTTTTACCAACAAAGCAGCTAAAGAGATGAGAGAAAGAGTAGACAACCTTGTGGGCTCTGGAAGTGAGGATATATGGGTAAGTACGTTCCACTCCACATGTGTTAAGATACTAAGACGTCATATTGATAAAATAGGATATGACCGATATTTTACTATATATGATACTGATGACCAGAAAAAATTAATCCGTGACTGCATGAAACAGCTTAATGTTGACCCTAAGCAGTTCAAAGAAAATAGTATTCTAAGCAGTATAAGTTCTGCAAAAGATAAATTGCTTACTCCTAAAAAATTTGAAAAACAAGCTTATGAATACAGGGATCAAGTAGTATCAAAAGTATATACAATGTATCAGGATAGGCTTAAGAAGAACAATGCACTTGATTTTGATGACCTGTTAGTAAAGACGGTTGAAGTCTTCAGGCTTTGCCCAGATGTACTATCATATTATCAGGATAAGTTTAAATACATAATGGTGGATGAATATCAAGATACCAACCATGTGCAATATATTTTTGTAGGTCTACTGGCAAGCAGATACAAAAATCTATGTGTTGTTGGTGATGATGACCAGTCTATCTACAGATTCCGTGGTGCTGATATTAGTAACATACTTGATTTTGAAAAAGATTTTAGAAACGCTGAAGTCATAAAACTTGAGCAGAACTATCGTTCTTCAAAAAATATTCTAGAAGCTGCTAATCAAGTAATCAGTAATAACTATGGCAGAAAAAATAAGACCCTCTATACAGATAATGAATCAGGAGATTTGATTAATTATAGATGCCTTCAGAATGAACAAGCTGAAGCAGAGTTCATGGCTGGTGAGATAATAAAAGGCATTGAATCAGAAGGCAGAGATTTCAAGGATTACGCAATCCTATATAGAACCAATGCTCAATCACGTGTTATTGAGGAAAGATTCATACTTAACAATATACCTTATAAAATCGTGGGTGGTACATCTTTCTATCAAAGAAAAGAAATAAAAGATATCTTAGCATATCTTAAAACTATAAATAACAGTACAGATGATATAGCTGTAAAAAGAATAATAAATGTTCCAAGAAGAGGAATTGGTACAACAACAATTAATAAAGTAGAAAATTATGCATATAATAATGATGTGAATTTCTTCGACGCACTTTGTGAAGTGAGCCAGATACCAAATATGACACGTTCTTCTAAGAAAGTGGAAGCATTTACCCATTTTATCAGAACATTAAGAGTTGAGATGGCAACCATGAGTCTAGTTGATTTAACCAATGAAGTTATTGAGAGGACAGGTTATGTCAAAGAGCTTGAAGCGGAAGGTACTGATGAGGCACATGGAAGAATTGACAATATTGGAGAATTGATTTCCAAGTTAACTGAATATGAGAATAACGAAGAGGAACCAACCTTAAATGGTTTCTTGGAGGAAGTAGCCCTTATAGCTGATATAGATAACTATAATGAAGAGACAAATGTTGTTGTTCTTATGACTATGCATAGCGCTAAAGGCTTAGAATTCCCTTGCGTTTTCATTTCTGGTATGGAAGATGGTCTGTTCCCTAGCTATATGAGCATATCTTCAGGACAACAAGAGGATATTGAAGAAGAAAGAAGATTATGCTATGTAGGTATTACAAGAGCTAAACAGAAACTATATCTCTTAGGTGCTAATTCTAGAATGATTAGAGGTATGACTCAATATAATCAAGTATCAAGATTCATTAGAGAGATAAATAATGAGCTATTTGATCTAGAGTACACAAAACCAATACAGGACATGCCTAATGAGAAAACCAGTTTTAGAAAAAATGCTCATAGTTTCTTGAAGTCCAATCCATATGTGGTTAAAAAGAACGCAAATAAGATGCCAGCTCCTGGAGACTTTACCCTTAACTATGAAGTAGGGGATTTAGTCAAACATATGAAATTTGGTATAGGTGAGGTACTTGCTATACAACCAGGAGGAGCAGACTACGAAGTTACAGTTAATTTTCCAAGTGCTGGTGTAAAAAAACTCATGGCTAGACTAGCAAATCTTAAAAAAGCTTAAAATATTAAGAGTTTAATAAAATTTTAATGAAAATAAGAATAAAATTGGTTTAAAAATGCTAAGAATAATGGTATAATTATACAAAATATTCAAAAGAAGGGTTGGTGTAAGTATGATTGAGAAATTTAACAAAGAAGAGTTCCTTAATATGATGCAGGTAAACGACTTGCTAAAGAAGTTTAAAGGTAATGATAAGGAAGACAAGGAACATAAAAGCAAGACATGGGTTTGGGTGGCACTTGGTGTAGTTACAGTTGCCGCAGGAGCTTTTGCATTATACAAGTTGCTAGCCCCAAATGAATTCGAAGATTTTGAAGACGAAGAGGATTTCGAGGAATTTGAGGAATTCGAAGATGAAGATTTTGAAGATATGGATTATGAAGAAAGTGACAATTACAGCTCAGACGAAACAGTAGAAGAGTCACAATCTGAAGAATAGTAAGAATTACAGCGGAGAAAGTATTCTCCGCTATTTTTAAGCAATAAAGAGTTAACGGTATATTAAATACTGTAATTATTATTATAACGGTACTATTGAGGAGACTTATATGAAGAAGAAAGATATTATTGAAGGTATTGTTGAGAAAGTTGAATTTCCTAATAAGGGAATTATAAATATAGATTCAGAGAAAGTTATTGTCAAGAATGTAATACCAGGACAGAAAATAAAAGCTGTAGTAACTAAGAAAAGAAAAAATAAAATAGTTGCTAGAGCATTAGATATATTAGAAAAATCACCTATGGAAGGTGAAGCTCCATGTAAGGTATTTGGCAAATGCGGAGGCTGTTTATATCAGTCTTTACCATATGAAGAGCAATTGAAGTTGAAGGAATCACAGGTTCTAGAGTTATTAGATACATTAGGTACCCATTATGAATATGAAGGTATAACTAAGAGTCCTATGGAGTTTAATTACCGTAATAAGATGGAGTATAGCTTTGGTGATGAGTATAAGGATGGACCTCTTGCATTAGGTATGCATAGAAAAGCGTCATTGTATGATATTGTTACAGTTGATGATTGTAAGATAGTTAGTGATGATTTTAATGTGATACTTAAGACTACTCTTGATTATTTTTCTGAGAGAGATATACCTTATTATTATAAGAGAACACATGAAGGTTATCTTAGATATTTGGTAGTTAGGAAAGCTGTTAATACACAAGAGATTCTTGTTAATCTGGTTACTTCTTCTCAGATGGATTTTGACCTTAGTGAATGGGTTGGTGAGTTGAATAATTGTAATCTGGATGGGAAAATAGTATCTATAATGCATACTATAAATGATAATCTAGCAGATGCAGTTAAGGTGGACGAGATCAGAAAGCTGTATGGCAGGGATTATTTTGTTGAGAAACTCCTTGGATTAGAATTTCGTATTTCATCTTTTTCATTTTTTCAGACTAATTCTCTAGGTGCAGAGAAACTGTATTCTGTAGTAAGGGATTATGTTGGTGAGACTAGGGATAAGGTTATATTTGACCTCTATAGTGGCACGGGGACTATTACTCAGATGTTAGCGCCTGTTGCAAAGAAGGCTGTAGGGGTTGAGATTGTTGAGGAAGCTGTTGAGGCGGCTAAGGAGAATGCTAAGTTGAATGGGCTTGGTAATTGTAAGTTCATAGCTGGGGATGTGTTGAAGGTTATTGATGAGCTTACGGATAAACCGGATATTATTGTATTAGATCCACCAAGAGATGGTATTCATCCTAAGGCTCTTGATAAGATTATTGATTATGGCGTGGAGCAGATTGTTTATGTTAGTTGTAAACCAACTTCTTTGGTTAGGGATTTGGAAGTGTTTTTGAGTAGAGGTTATAAGGTTGAGAGAGTTAGGTGTGTGGATATGTTTCCGCATACTGTTCATGTGGAGACTGTTTGTAAATTGTACCGATAAATGCAGGGTTTATAGTCATTATAGAAATAAAAAAATTAATTTGCCACCTTAATGCCACCGTCAGTACTTAGTCGGTGGCAAATTATTTTATTGTGTTTTCAAATATCTCAACAGTTTATTTTTTCATTTTTTTAGTTACATGTGAATAGGTATCCATAGTAGTAGAGAGTTTAGCATGTCCTAATCTATCTTGAATATCTTTAATATTTGCTCCAGCTTCTAGAAGCATAGTTGCATGTGTATGCCTTAATGAATGAAAATTAAAGTTGATACCTATTTCATAATTAACAACTCTACTAAGATATTTAATACTATCTGAAGTAATTAATTCCAATTAAATCCTTGCTTATAAAAGTTCAATAATACTGCAAAATTTATAAATGCCGCAAAAGTAGCATTTTGTACCAGTCTGTTAAATGATATACATTTTGCATATTAGTTTTTCATTTATTCACATTTTTTACATCTATTGAATTAAGATATAACTTATGATATTATGGTTTATATTTTAAACTGTAGGTGGCCAAAAAAGTATTTTGATTTTTTTATGAATGCAAAAATGAGTATTATGAAAATAATTAATCATCATCAGACTGAGGTTAATGGATTGATTTAGCTGATTTAGTACTATGTAGTAAATTAAAAGTGAATCAGGTAATAAAGGAATTAATTGTGAGTGGGTACGTGGTAATACTTAGAAAACGTGGAAAGTTATACCACAACCAATAAGGCAAAAATGATTTGAAACGTTACAAGGTGATGCACAAAATTGTATTCGGAAGGTGGATGTTTGTGATTCAGAAAAAAGATGCTTTGAATAGAAAAATATTTTCATTATTTTTAGTAACTTTATTTCTCGGAATAGCTTCTATGATAGGATACCTATTTCACAGATTAGAGTTCTCTGAGACCAACATAGTAATTGTGTATATATTATTTGTATTATTATCAGCTAGATTAACTTCAGGATATTCTTACGGAATTATATCATCTATAGCATCAACGTTTACCTATAATTATCTATTTACAGAACCTTATTTTACATTTCAGGTTAATGATCCAGGATATATTATGACATTCATTATTATGACAGTAACAGCTGTTATTACGAGTGCGTTGACATCCAGAGTGAAGCAAAATGCTATTGAATCATCTAGAAAAGAAACAGAAACCAGAGCTTTATACCAACTTACCAATCATTTAACGGATGCAATCGATATGCACGATATTGCAAAAATCACAGCAGAAGCGATAAGTGAAATCTTTTCTTATAAAATAGGATTTCTTTGCTTTGATGAGAATGGAGTACCTGAAAAATCATTTGTTCAGCAAATTTCAAAAGACAAACAAATTTATAGAGAAGTTGATGATGTCATGCAAATTAAATATAGAATTGAAGAATTGCGAACTGCATACTATATGAATGAGGAATTTTGTGATTGGCCAATCTATGGGAGGGAGACGATACTTGGTATTCTTCGGATTCCGAAAGAAATATCTGAAAATCTAAACGATTCACAGATTAAACTATTGCATACTATGTTAGAAAGTACAGCTCTGGCAATGGATCGTTTAATGGAATCGAAACAACGACTCAAATCAAAAGAGGAGATGGTTCAAGAACGTTATCGTGGGAATTTACTTCGAGCAATTTCTCATGACATCAGAACACCATTATCTGGAATTATGGGTACGGCTGAAATACTGATGGATATGACAAAAGAAAAAGAAGAAGAATTTGAATTAGTAACTGCCATATACAAGGATGCTGATTGGCTACGTTCATTAGTAGAGAATATATTGAATTTGACTAAGTTACAAGAAGGTAAATTGATTCTGAACAAACAGTTTGAGGCTTTGGAAGAATTGATTGGAAGTGCAATTGGACATTTTTCACGAAGAACATTAGATTTTGAAATTACAGTGGATCTGCCTGAAAAGATTATCTTGATACCAGTTGATGCAAAATTGATTATGCAAGTATTAATAAATCTTATAGATAATGCTATGAAACATTCAGAAGTAAATAGTGAAATTCGAATTAAAGTAATAGAAATAGAGTCGAAAAAAGAAGTAGAAGTATCTGTCATTGATAGTGGGGAAGGAATTACATACAAAGATTTACCTAATATATTTCAAATGTTTTACACTTCTAATTGCCGAATTACAGACGTGAAACATGGTATAGGTTTAGGTCTTAGTATATGTGAAGCTATTGTTCAGGCACATGGAGGGACTATAAAGGCTGAGAATAGACAAAATAATAATGGAGCAGTTTTTAGTTTCACCTTGCCAATGGAGGAAAAAACAAATGAGTAATTACAATGAAACAATTTTAATTGTAGAGGACGATCCTCAGATTCGTAAATTTATAAAATATACAATTGAGAAAGAAGGATACAAATTATTTAGTGCTGCTAATGCTCAAAATGCATTAAATATCTTTGTAACGGAAAAAATTGATTTAATTATTTTAGATTTAGGACTACCAGATTATGACGGAGTTGAAGTGATTGGAAAGGTTCGAGAATGGTCAGAAGCACCAATTATTGTCGTTTCAGCTAGAGATCAAGATAAAGAAAAGGTGCTAGCTCTTGATTCAGGAGCAGATGACTATATTACTAAACCTTTTTCTGCAATAGAGCTATTAGCGAGAATCAGGGTTGCAATTCGGCATTTGTATAAAAAAGGGATTAAGACAGTACAGACATGTTTTAAGGTAGGCGATTTAATGATAGATTTTGAAAGCCGTCTTGTTTCTATCGGAGGGGAGGAAATTCATTTAACACCAAATGAATATAGTTTGCTATCTTTACTATCAAAAAATGCAGGAAAAGTTATTACAACAGGAAGTATATTAAAGGAAATATGGGGTATGAATTATGGGTCTGATACACAAGTTCTTAGGGCTCTAATGGCTGGACTTAGAAGAAAAATTGAGAAAACACCTGCTAAACCAAGATACATAATTACTGAGGTTGGAGTAGGTTATAGATTAGTTGATGAATGAAAACTGCTTTGGAAACAAGGCAGTTTCTTTATGTTAAAATCTCACACAATTCTCACATGAATAAATGAATCCTCACACAAAACTCACAACTTATCTATTAGAATATAAGTAGATAAGAGGAGGTGTTCATTATGACACAACAAAACAAAAATAAAAGTGAATCCAATCATCAAACTTTATGTAATCAAGTAAGAGATTTAATACAAAGTGGTCAATATGATGATTGTTATAAAGTGATTGTAGAGGAAATGAAAAATTCACCTCATGCGCCAGAGCCTCATAATCTTTTAGGGATGCTCTTAGAAAGAAGAGGAAATCATCTTTTAGCCATGAAGCATTTTAGAGTGGCCTGGAATTTAGATCCGACCTATCTGCCTGCAAGGCTTAATCTCAATGTATTCGGAACATTCTTCTCTAAGGGAACTGGTGCTTATGATGAGAGTGATTGCCCTGTTTTGGAAGAGAAGAATCCATACACAGTGGAATATGACAAAAATAATATTGGGCATATAGTAAGGAGGAATACACATGAAAATGAATAATATAAAAGATGACTATCAGATAGTGATAATTGGTTGTGGTAGACTGGGAGCAAGTATTGCCAATACATTATCAAATAAAAACAGAAATGTAACTATTGTAGATATAAACAAGGATTCTTTTGGGAAGCTGTCACCATCTTTTAGCGGCTTGTTAATGGAAGGTGATGCAACAGATATTAAAGTACTAAAAAAAGCAGAAATAAATAAAGCAGATGTTCTAATAGCAGTTACAGATAATGACAATATAAACATTTTAATTGCACAGATGATGAAAAGTATTTTTAATATAAAGGAAGTAATTGCGAGATTATACGATCCTGAGAAGGAATGTGTTTATAAAGAGAGTCATATTCAGACCGTTTTCCCGGCTTTGCTATCGGCAGGTGAAGTTGGTCGTATTCTAGATAAGGAGGAAGACGATGAAAAATAAAGTATTACTAATAGGTGGATTCCATAAAGCAACAGCTTTAGCAAATTCACTCATTAACAGAGGATATTCCGTAACAATTATAAATGAGAATTATGCAGATTGTATGAGTCTTGCTGAAAACAATCAGTTAAAAGTAATTCATGGGGATGGTTCGAAACCATATGTATTAGATGATGCGGAAGCATATGAAAATGAAATAGCAATAGCACTCACACAGCATGATGAAGATAATCTTGTAATCTGCCAATTATGTAAGAAAAAATTTGGGATTAAGAAAACAGTATCATTAGTGAATGATCCCAAAAAGACAGATTTCTTTCATAAAATGGGGATTGATTCAGTGGTGTGTGCAATTAATACAATTACAGGAATTATTGAACAACAAGCATTTATGGATGAAATGGCTACTGTATTACCTATAGGACAGGGAAATATCAGTATTGCTGAGGTACCAATTTTACAGTCAGCACCAAGTGTAGGAAAGAAAATATGGGAAATTGATTTACCCAAGGAAGTCATTATCGGCTGTATTTTGAGAGGTGAAAGCAGTATGGTTCCAAGAGGAGATACAAGACTTTTATCTGGAGATATTCTCGTTTTAATCTCATCTAAAGAAAATCATATATCAGCAATTAGAGAGTTGACAGGAAGGTGAGTGCTATGAAAAAAATGGTTATTCATTCTGGAGATATTGGTAAGTTAATATTATTAGTTAGTTTATTCCTCATAATACCTTTATTAGTACTACCATTTTATCCGGAAAATGTGAAATATATTCCAGCATTTCTTATACCAGCCTTAATCTCTGCTATTTTCGGGATATTTATTTGTGCAGTGACACAAAGTTCCAATAATGATGAGGCATTTACAACAAAAAGAGGTAGTGTTACTGTCTTGTTTATTTGGCTCTATAGTTTTTTTATTGGAGCATTACCATTTGTATTAGGTGGACAACTGACTTTTGTACAAGCTTTATTTGAATCAGTAAGTGGTTGGACAACAACTGGATTATCTACAATGGATGTTAGAGAAGTACCAAAAATATATTTATTTTACAGAAGCTTTATGCAATATTGTGGTGGTCTTGGATTTGTAATGGTGATGGTAATGTTAATTCAAGGAAAACAGGCAATGAGTTTGTATAGTGCAGAAGGTCATTCAGATCAATTAGTACCTAATCTTGGAAGAACAGCAAGAACTATTTTTTTAATGTATATGACATACCTCTTAATAGGAACCAGTGTCTATGTTATCTTTGGAATGTCAGTATTTGATGCTGTAAATCATGCCATGTGTGCACTGTCCACAGGAGGGTTTTCTACACAATATGATAGCATTGGGGCATATGACAGTATTGCAATCGAAGCTGTTACTATATTTCTAATGATTATTGGAACGACTAATTTTGCAGTATTATTATTACTTTCAAAAAGAAAATTTAAGCGACTGGCAAAGGTAAGTGAAGTTAGATTTTTGTTTGTTCTTCTTTTCATAACAGTTCCGTTTGTTGCAGGGTCACTTGCTTCTGGCCTTTATATTAGTATTGCTAAAGGATTTAGATTATCAGTGTTTAATATTGTATCAGCACTATCAACAAGTGGGTTTTCAACTATGTCTTATGTACAATGGCCTGCATTTAGCATTGGAATGATGATACTGCTTATGATAATTGGTGGAGGAA